>JANLOU010000376.1:0-2513 GCA_031366735.1 Candidatus Eiseniibacteriota bacterium | reverse complement strand
CATTGGCTTCGGCCCAGCGCTCGCGTGGAGCGCAGGTCCCGAACACGATGTCCGCGTCACGCTGTCAGGTACCTGGTCCGTGAGTGATCGGCGCCGCGTGCGGTTGCTTGGCGCGCTCGGCGAGCGGCGCCCGGTGGGGCTTCAGTTGCGCGCCGCCTATGAGTACGAGCCGAACCGACGCTATTTCGGGATCGGCAATGACACGCGCGAAAGCCAGCTCTCCTACTTCCTGCTCGCAGGCACCACCGCCGAGGGCACGCTCCGATTGGGCCTCTCGCCCGTACGACAGTTGCGGATCAACGGCGGCTACTCCCGCATGCGCCCCGGTCGGAGCGCCACCGCCACGCCCCGGCTCGAGGAAGTCTTTGCGCCCGGTAACACTCCGTTCGAGCGACAGGCGAGCCACACGCTCGGGCTTGGCGTGAGCGGCGATCTCGCCGCGCTCGATCGAGCGCGTGACCCATCGAGCGGGCTGCACGGGCGCGTCGATCTGCGGCGCGCCATGGGCGTGAGCCGCAACGATCCGGACTACGACCGGTGGCGGCTCGAGGGGCGCGCCTACCTGCCCGTCTTCGCGCAGCGCCGCGTGATCGCCATGCGCGTCGTGTATACCGGCGTCGATCCGCACGGGACCACGGCCTCGGCGATTCCCTTCTACCAACTTGCGCAGAGCGAGGGCGCCGAACAGTTCGCGGGATTCCGGTCCGAGCGCTTCCGCGATCGCCAACTGCTGTTGGGTCGGATCGAATACCGTTGGGAGATCCTGTTCCGCTTGAGCGCCATCGCACTGTACGAACTGGGCGAAGTCGCGGCGCACACCGGGGAGTTCCGCCTGCGCAGCGCGCACCGGTCCTACGGTGGCGGCTTACGCGTGGGACTGAGCGAGACCCGAACCCTGCGTTGCGAACTGGCCAAGAGTGTGGAAGGCCTGCGCTTGATTGCGGCGCTGCGAGGGGATTTCTGATGCGCCGCGCCTTCTGGTCGGGGTCAGGGCGCGCGCTCGCCTTGCTGTGCGCGCTGCTCCTGGCGCCCGCGCAGGTTGCTGCCATGGATCCGCCGGTCGCCGAGAGCACATGGGTGGATCACGACCGCCGCCCGATCGAGCGGCCTGTGGACTGGCAACCCAGTTTCTGGGGGCAACAGTTCCGTCAGGGGTTCATCGACCCGGTGGCGCACATGTTCGACATCCCCGACAAGTTATTGCTGCTGGCCCGGGCGCTTGGCGCCCACCCGCAGCGCGAGGCGGTGAATGTGAACGCCTTCGACGAGGCGCCGCAGTCGTCGTGGTTCACGAACCGCAATCACATGCGCGCGGTGCCCATCGCTGCACTGCGCCAGGGGCCGGACTCGGTGCTGCTGCCCGTGAAGCCATGGACGATCAAGCATGCCAAGCGTGGCGGGTGGACAGCGGGCTTCCAGATCAAGGACGCCGCCGGCAAGCGATGGTTGGTGAAGCTCGATGCCCGCGGCTATCCCCAGCTCAGCTCGGGCGCGGATATGGTCTCGCGCACGCTCCTGCACGCGGCTGGCTACAATGTGCCGCACAACGAGCCCGTTCGCTTCCGCCGCGGCGATCTCGCGATCGATCCCGAGTTGTTGAGCGGCGAGAAGGGCGAGAAGTTCACCGATGCCGACCTCGATTCCGCGCTCGTGCGCGGCGCCGAGTTCGGCAATGGCGATTACTCGGCAACCGCCAGCCTGTTCATCCCGGGCCATGTGCTGGGCTCTCCGAGCATGAATCGGTTGCGGCCCGGCGACTCGAATGATTGGTACAGTCATCGCAATCGCCGCGAGCTGCGCGGGCTGTTCGTGCTGTGCGCGTGGCTCAATGACTGGGACACCAAGGACCATCAGTTCCTCGACACTTTCGTCGAGACCGACGATAGCCTGGGCCATGTGGAGCATTACCTATTGGATGTCGGCGCCTCTTTGGGCGCCGCAGCTGCGGGACCCAAGCATCTCTGGGCCGGGTACGAGAATGTGATCGACCACCCGTGGATCGCGCGAAGATTGTTGAGCCTGGGCTTCGTCGAGGAGCCCTGGCGTCGTGCGCAGCAGAACACGGGCATGGCGTCGGTCGGGAATCTTGAGTCGGAGGAGTTCCGGCCCGAGGACTTCCGCCAGTTGTTGCCGCACCCCGCCTTTCGCGAGATGACCGACCGCGACGGGTACTGGGGCGCCAAGATCGTCGCATCGTTCTCGGATGCGCAGATCGCCGCGGCGGTCGAGGCCGCGCACTACGACGACCCGCGCGCCAGTGAGTTCCTGACCCGCACACTGATCACGCGGCGCGAAAAGGTCGCGCGCCACTGGTTCGAACGCGTGGCGCCGTTGGACTTCTTCACCGTCGAAGGGACGACCCTGCGATTTCAGGACCTTGCCGTCGATACCGGGCTGGAGAGTCCCCGGCTGTACGAAGTCGAGATCCAGTCGAGGGGGGAGGGCAACACCAAGCGTGGCGGGGTGCGCATGGATCGCGCAGAGTTTCCGCTCGGCAAGCACACCGGCAAGGC
>JANLOU010000369.1:0-5780 GCA_031366735.1 Candidatus Eiseniibacteriota bacterium | reverse complement strand
ATCATGGCGAGAAAGCTCCACTCGCCCAGCACGCGCAGGCGGTTCTGGGGCGCGGCCTGCAGGCGCGCCCATGTCTCGTACATGAGCGTGCCGGGCGTGTTCATGTCGCCATGCTTCAATCCGCTCGGCAGCGGTGGCCCGTCATTCGCCGGCGTTGCGACGCGGGCGTGGTAGTCGCCCTGCGGACCCGTGATGACCGGCACCAGGTTGTAGAAGTCCTGCTCGGTGCCGCCGAAGCCCGCGTTGCTGTTGTAGTACCAATAGTTGTAGCTGTTCTCGCTCGCGTGCTTCAACCACTCGTAGGTCTGCACGCTCAGATCGAACCGGTTGCCGTGATCGATCACGAAGGCCGCGGGGTTCGCCTGCGCGATGCCGAGCAGATCCTTCAAGTTCACGATGCTCACCCACGGATGATTCGCGAGCCAGCGGATGGTGCGGTGGTACTGGTTCGGGTTGTTGTTGGGCACACTGTTGCCGTTCACGGCATCGAACGACTTGCCGGCCAGCGCTTCCCAATCATCGAACACCACCACACTCTCGCTCGAGCTCCCGAACATCGCCTTCTGTAGCAGGCTGTAGCGCGTGTCGAGTACTGCACCGCCATCGAAGTTGCCGAATTTGCCCTGATCCTCGCGGTCATTGATCACAAAGCAGTACACGCCGTTCACCTTGTGCAGTTTGTGGCGGTAGCCCGCGTCCGGCGTGCAGCCTTCGCCGCTGTAGAACCAATGGTGCAGGTGAGTGACTTCGTCGATCACCGTGGCTTGATAGGGGCTGGCTGCGATGTCTTCGAAAGTGTTGCCATCGAGCGGCGAGAACCCCGTGGTCTGCGAGCGGATCACGCGCTCGGGCGTATGCATGACCTTGGCCTGCGCCGCACTCACGCCGTAGACCACCTGTTGCAGGCTGTCGGTCACCGCAAGCGCACGCGCGTTCACCGCCCCCTCGAAGTACGGCATGATGTGCTCGGCGAACACACCGCCCAGCAACGAGCCGGGTTTGACGCTCTGATCCGCGTCGACGAACTCGCGAATCTGTTGCACGAAGCTGGGCCCATCCTGCGGATCACTCGCGCCGCCCGGCTTGCGCGCCCACAGGCAGGCGGTGGTGAGCGTGCCGCTGGGGTGCAGGTTGATCGGCACGCCGAACAACCGGTGCGTGTCGAGCGTGCGCAGGAACCCCGTGCCGCCGCGGATGCCAGTATTCGCCTCGGAGTCGTAGATGTGCGCCCCGATCTCGTCGGCCTGATTCACTGACTGATTGCCGTGCGCGATGGTGGCGTAGTACACAAGGCCCGCGGACGCGGTCGAGAGCGTTCCGCCGTTCAGCGTGCCATCGCTGCAGCCGCGGTCCCCATCGACAATCGCATCGGCGATGTCGCTGGAACGCCCACCACCCGTGCAGTTGGTCTCGGCGCCGTCATTGCTGGTGAACACCTGGAAGGTGACGGGGCTCACGCCATCCCAACCCGCGTTCACCAGCACCTGGCGGCGGATGCCGAACTCGACCGCGTCCAACTCGGAGTTGAAATAGGCGCCCAGGTAGAGGTTGCTCCACGGCTGGTTGAAGTTCTGGTCATAGACCCGGAAGTCGGAGCCGGCCGTGGTGCCGCTGCGGTAAACCCCCAGGCACACCTCCCATGGGCGGTCCGTCTGCACATCCAGGAAATCGGGCAACCACGATTGCCCGCCGGCCGCGCAATCGATCGCCACATACACATCGAGCCGACCGTTCTCCGCGCCGAGTTTCAAGTCGTACAAGTCGACCCGGAAGTACAGGTTGTCGCTGGCGCCGGTGTTCTCGAAGCGCGAATAGAATCCAGCGATATCGCGCGAGTCGTCGTAGCCATCGTTCCACCGGTACACGCCATCCGCGGCGCCGACCTGGTCGAGCGCGCGCAAGTCGGCATGCGTCCAGTCCTGGAACTCCTGATACCAAGTATCGCCGGCACGGTCGGTGCCGAGCGCGGGACCCTGCCCGATCACAATGGGCGCGGAGGTGGCGACGCGGGTCGAAAGGACCAAGGCGCAGAGCGCCAGGAGGCCAGCGCGAAGGAGTGGCTCGGGACGCAATGCAGACCTCGGTCAGGGTGGGACGGCGACGGACCCGTAGAATGGTAAGGGATTCCGTCCCCGCCCCGCACTGCCTGAAGTGCCCGCGGACAACTTGCTGGATGGCTCGCTTTGGTGAGGGAGGCGTGCTACTTCGCCGCGGGCGTCACGGCGAAGTTCCAGTTGAGCCCGAAGTGCAGCTTGAGTTGCTGTCCCTGCGGAATGATGTGGTACTCGGTCTCGATGAAGTTGCCGAAGCGCTGGTTCTTGCCAAAACGCAAGCCAGCCACCAACGACAGCGCGCCCTTCTGGACCGAGTTCTCTGCGGGACTGTTCGGGATCTGGGGTGACGAAACCTCGCTCGAGAGGAAGTGGATCGCGAAGCCGCCGCCCAGGTAGGGCTCGAAGTTGCGCGAGCCGAGCGGGAACAGCCACAGGGCGTCGCCGCCCAAGGTGGCGTCGCGGCGCACCGCCGACAACTGGAAGTCGTCCACCGAGATCGCGTTGCGCCAGTACTCGATGCCGGGGCGGATCTCCACATTCGGCAATAACCTTGCGCTCTGGATGCGCAGGCGGATGCCGACGCCGGAGAAAGAGCTCTGCCCCTTCTGGAACACCGTCGAGGTCATGGCCTCAAGCCCGGTGACGCCCTGAGCTGCGCGGGCCGGCGTGCTGGCGAGCGCGACGCTGAAGCAGAGTGCGGCGAATATCGTTGAGAACCTGAGGCGCACGGGACATCCCTCCATGGATGTGAGAGCAGGGGCGAATGCAGAGATTAGGAGGGGGGCGCCAGCGGCGCAAGCGTCGACGCCGAATCGGCGTTGGAATCGGCGCACCTGCCGCGGGGTATTTCGCCGCGTGGCACGGCGTCTCGCCGAGGGGGGCAAGGACGCCGCGCTCAACGCGGCATTCGTGGATCCGCCCGTCATCACAGTGGCGCGCCGAGGGGACGCACACACTGTGAGAGGACAGGCTTCTCCACGCAGCCGCTCCGCTTGCAGCGCGTCGCCGAGGGGGACGAGCACGCCGCGGGGGCACGGAGCGGCAACTGCGCTGTGCCGGTGTGCTTGCCCAGGGGGGCTTGCACACTCGGGTGCCCGAAGGACACCCGTCTCGCCGGCGCATCCATACGCCATCCGAGCGGCGATACCTGAACGATCCATGCGCGGGCCGGTCGCGGCGGGAGCGCCGCGAGCGAGGTCCGCGCCGGCGTCTTCGCCAGCGCCGAGGGGGACGCGTGCAAAGGGGGGTACCGACGCGGGCCTGGATCGTGGACGCACAAGCGCGCGCACGGTGGGTCCGTGAATGGACGAATCCTGGATGGTAGGGAATACGAGGAAGCGTGCAGCACCGGGACACACTTCGTCCCAAGCGTGGTGGCCCACGCAAAGTGCGTGCGACATCGCTTGTCAGCTTTCCGAGGGCTGGCAAGCAAGCTGGAGCGCTTCGGCATTCTCTGAGTCCGAGGGGTTCGTTCAGAGCTGCCCCGAGGGGTCAGCGCAACTGCAATATTAGCGATGTCTGATCATCACCGGCGCCCCGGTGACGCAGGACTACAAAGCACGACCGATGCCAACCGCGCCAGCGCGTCGCGCGAAATGCCTGCCACTGCGTGCGAACCGCCTGCCCATCGGCGACGAAGCGACGCGATCGCATGTGCTTGGCGGGTGTGGACAGGTTGTCGCGCGGGTCGATGCGGGATGCGTCGGGATGTCGCGAACCGGACCGCTTGTGCCCCGCCGCAGGCTCGGGTCGGCCATTCCCGTGCCGCCGGTGGCTTGAACCGAGCCGATCCCGTGGGTGCGCGCCACGCTGGGCCGCAAGGGCTCAGCCGTCGTCGCGGATGCGGAATCGCACCAGGCGGGTCTTGAGCCACCGCACGCCGATCAGGTCGGCCATGCCACGCCACAGTCGATTGCCCACGCCATACTTCGAGACGCCATGCTGGCGCGCGCGATGGCGAAGCTTCACCTCGGCGAATCGGGCGCCGCGGAATACGCACAGCGCTGGCAGGAAGCGGTGCACGCCAACGAACATCGGCAGCCCCTCGAGTTGTTCGCGCCTGTAAGCCTTGAACGAACAGCCGATGTCGGTGACAGGGTCCCCCAGAAGCGAGCGGCGCACGCTGTTCGCAACGCGCGAGGAGACCAGGCGCACCCATGAATCCTGACGATCGGAACGGATCCCCGACACCACATCCGCGTGCTCGAGCGCCGCGAGCAGCTTGGGCAGATCCGCGGGATCGTTCTGCAGATCGGCGTCGAGCGTGACCACGATCCTCCCTTGCACGCGCGACAGACCCGCGGCGAGCGCGGCGCTCTGGCCCACATTGGTCGCCAGGATCACGGGCACGATACGCGGGTCGCGGGCCGCCTCGGCGGCGAGCAGCGCAGCGGTGCCATCGGTGCTGCCATCGTCCACGATGAGCAGCTCCCAGCGTTCGTCGAGCGGTGCCAACGCGGCCCGCAGCTCGGCGAACAAGGGGGGGAGGCTCTCGGCTTCGTTGTACGCCGGGACGACGACTGAGATGTGCGGTTGGTCCATGGGAAGGGCCGCAGTATGCCTTTCGGCCCCCATGCCCGCCAGTCAGGGAGCGGACCCATCCGGCTGCGAACGCTGGCGTCGCCCACGCTTGATCGCTCACGCATGGTTGACCGCGCCCCGGGCCATCGCCGAGAGTGCACGCCGACATGTCTCGCGCACCCACGATGTTCGAACGGCTCGTACGCATGATGAGCGGCGCTGGACCGGCGGAAGGTGCGCCGCGCGCCGCCGGCTCGCCCCACGGCGGGGCGCGCCCGCTGCATCGGGCGCCGTCGGCCCCCGTGCGTCCGCGCCGCCGCCGCCCGGTACTGCTCGAGCAGTTGGCCATGGATCTTGGTCCCGAGCGTCCACGCTGGGTGTTCTCGCGGCTCGCGGCCAAGTCCGCGCACCACGCCCGGATCGTCGAGCACCTCGAGTTCGCCCGGCGTTTCTTTCCCGAGCTCAGCAGTCTCACGATCCGGATCGGACTGGCGCAGAAGCGGGGCGTGTTGGGTTGGGGCTCGCTCGACCCCGCCCGTCCCGGCATCTGGGTGCGCCCGCGGCGGCTGCACTTGTTCACGATCGCGCACGAGTTCACCCATCTGCTGCAAGCGCGCGACCTGGTGCCGCGCGGAGAGCGCTCGTGCGATGTCTTCGCCCTCGCGCGCAGCCCGCTGCTGATCGACTCGCCCCCCAGCTACTTGAAGCTCCCGCGTGCGCTGCGTCGGCCCCGGCCCACGCAAGCGCAGGCGCAACTGCTGTGCGAGCTGGCGCGGCGCGCGATCGCGGCGCGCGAGGCTGGCGACCGGCGCTATCTGCAGCACTTCGAACAGTGGCTCCAGGAGGCCGCGGGTTGAGCGAGCTCCTGAAGCGCATTCAGGTGGTGGCGGCGGTCGTCTGGGACGGACCATTGCTACTGATGACGCAGCGTCCGCCCGGCGGACCATTGGGACTGCAGTGGGAGTTCCCGGGCGGCAAGCGGGAACCGGGCGAATCCCCGGAGTCCGCGCTGGAGCGCGAGATCCACGAAGAGCTTGGAGTGCGCAGTACCGCGCATGAGACACTTGCCACGCACGCGCACGACTATCCACATGGCGTGCGCGTCGAGATCGCGTTCGTCCGTTGCACGCTGGAGTCGCACGCGTTCCGACCGAGCCACGCCGTGCATGCGTTCCGGTGGACGCGGCCGGTCGAGGTGCGGGTGGG
>JANLOU010000365.1:0-19910 GCA_031366735.1 Candidatus Eiseniibacteriota bacterium | reverse complement strand
CATTGGGAAGTCGTGCTGCGGTTGAAGGACCTGCCTTACCGGTTCGGCACCTTCCGCACACGCGACAGCGCCACGGTGGACATCACTCCGCGGCGCCTGCAGCAATTCCTCGTGACCTCTCGCGTCTCCTATAACTATGTGGTCGAGAACCTCAAGGATGCCTCCATCCTGCAGTTCGGCGTGATCGACGCCGACTCGCTGGGACTGCTGACCATTCCCGGTGCTCCGGTCCTCAAAAGCGGCGTGCGCGTCAGGCTCTCACCGGTGACGGTGGCCGGAATCGACGACGGCCCGATGCCCGGCCTCAAAGCGCCGCGCTTCTCCTTGAGCCAGCACCCGATCCGCAGCGGGTCGCGTCTGAGTGTGGCGTGGCCCAATCGCAGCGCTGCTCGGCTGGAGGTCTACGACCTGACAGGCCGGCGCGTGAAGACGCTTTTCACGGGTGCGACCTCTGGCGTCCAAGACTACCGTCTCTCGGCGGACGGAATCGCCCCCGGCGTCTACATGCTGTCCGCGCGGCAGGGCGACACCAAGTCATCCCGACGGCTGGTCTTCGTCCGCTGACGCCCGAGGACTAGAGTTCATTCGAGCGGATGATGTGCGCGTATTTCCACGCGCTCGGCCGAATGCGTCGCTGCTGCGTGTCGAAGTCCACTTCGATCAGGCCGAATCGCGCCCGGTACCCGTCGGCCCACTCGTAGTTGTCGAGCAATGACCAATGCAGGTATCCGATGACATTCACGCCGTCGGCGATCGCGCGCGCAACTTGCCAAAGGTGCATGTAGAGGAATACCCAGCGGTCGTCATCCTCGCGCGCGGGCACACCGTTCTCGGTGATCAGGATGGGCAGCTTGTAGCGGGAGTACTCGCGCAGGAACATCGCGAGTCCCTCGGGGTAGACCTCCCACCCCAGGTCGTTCAGCTTGCCGATGTGCTGGAGGCGGGCCCCTCCCTGGGCGGACGCGCCGGCCAGCCCCGGCAGATCGAACCCCGTGTTGCGAACGAAATCCCGCGTGTAGTAGTTGACGCCGATGAAATCGAGCGTGCGTCCCGCGGGTAGCCGCTCCCAGAATAGCCCGGGGACGCGCAGCACGCCGGAGTGCAGGGCGTCCACGAACAGGTGATTGAACAGATAGTGCCGCACCCGCACACTCAGGCGATCGCGCCAACTGTGCGGGTCGTCTGGTGTCAGGGCGAGCGCGTGCTTCGCAATGCTCACCATGGCATCGGGCCGTTCCGAGTGGATGATGTGATAGGCGCGCACATGCGCCCGCAGCATATGGCGCAATACCTTCAGCGCAGCCGGCCAGTCCTGCTTGCCAGGCGGCCATTGCCCGATCAGGTAGCTCTTGAAAACTTGCACGACAGGCTCATTGAGCGTGATCCAATAGCGCGCCATGGGACCGTATTCCAGCAGCACGCGCTTGACGAAGCGCGCGAAGTAACGCTCGATGTGCTTGGACTCCCACCCACCCTTCGCCGCAAGCCAGAGCGGCAGCGTGTAGTGATGCAGCGTCACCACCGGCTCGATCCCCAGCGACAACAGTGTGCGCAGCACATCCGCGTAGTGTTCGATCGCCTCCGGGTCGAACCGACCCTCCTCCGGCTCAATCCGGCTCCATTCGAGCGAGAAGCGATGCGCGTTGTGCTCGAGGTCGCGCGCCATCTCGAGGTCCGCCTGGTAGTGCTCGTAGTGACTCGCGGCACGCCCGCTCGGCGTCGCAACTTTGCCCGCCTGCTCCCATGCCCACCAATCGTTGTGGACGTTGTTGCCCTCGACCTGATGCGCAGAGGTCGAGGCCCCCCACAGGAAGCCATCCGGGAAGCGGAAGTTCGAGGAGTGGATCCCATAGGTCGGATCAGGGGGATGCAACTTCTGCTCGGTCGGCGCAGCGGGCGCGGGCGCGGGTGCAGGCGCGGGCGCGGGTGGCCCCGCCGCAGGCTCCGGCCTCGGCGGGGTATCCTCTTGTTGACGCCGCAGCGCATCTCCGTCATACGGTCCACGATCCATGAGCGTGGCAGTATCGGTCACGCTCGCGCTCCGCTCAAGGCGTCGTCCCCAGGCCCCAGATCGCAAACACCCCACCACTCGAAGGAGTCGCGCATGCCCGGCAAGCTGATCCGCAGAGTCCTCCCCATCCGTAAGGGCTTCCGATCCTCCGAGGCCGCATCATTCGTGGCCCAACTCGACGACCTCACGCGCCGACTGTTCGAGGACATGAAGGGCGCCACGAGCGCGGAACTGGCGTGGCAGCCCAAACGGGGCCACAACACGATGGGCATGCTGCTCGTCCATCTGGCCCTCGTGGAGGCGTACTGGGTGCACTTCGCGGAGCACGGGGACTATGCCCTCGAGAAACTCGATCGCATCCTCGGGATCGGCGGGGACGACGATGGCATTCCCCTGCCCGAGCAGGGGCGCCCGCCCGCCAAGTTGCGCGGACGCACGCTGACCTACTACCGCACCCTGCTCAAGCGGGCGCGAGCCTCGGTGACGAGCGGCTGCAAGAAGTTCTCGCCGGCTGGCCTGAACAGGCAACATGTGCGCGTACGCAAAGACGGCACGCGCGTCGAGATGGATGTGCGCTGGATTCTTTACCATGTGGTGGAACACTTCTCAGGACACTACGGGCAGTTGCTGTTGATGCGGCACCAGTATCGGGACCGCCGCCGCTGACGCCGGAGTCCGGCCCCGCTGGTGCCAGAGCCACGCCCACTCAGAAGCCGTCGACGAGGAGCCCCAGTCGGTGGCAGCCTTCGGCGAACACGCGCGGCTCCACGATTGAACTCACCACCAGATGTTCACCCCCCACGAGATCGTAGAAGTGCCCGGGGTGCGCTGCGACGCCGCGTTCGAGCAAGGCGAGCGCCCAGTCCTCTTCGTGTCGCATGCCGGGCAGTCGCAGCACCGCGCTCCAGCCACCCTCGGCAGGCAGCAGCGTCAGCGCCGGGCACTCCTCACACAATTGCGCAAGCGCCGCCATGTTCGCTGCGATTCGTGCGCGCACCTGGAGCCCAAAGCGCTCGCGTGTCAGGAGCAGCGCCGGCAGCGCGGCCTGCACGGGGCCGCCAACAGAGAGGAACAGATCGCTCAACCACTCGAGCCCGGCCATCGCTTCGCGCACCGCGGGCTCCGGCCCACTTGCCGCGATCCAGCCAAGCTTCAACTGAGGCAGGCCGCAGAGCTTCGATAGCCCGCCCAGCACGAAGGTGGGAACGCGGCGCGGTCCCAGCCAACTCGAGAGCGGGCTTGTCGCGGGTGGTCGCGGGAAAGTGCGGAAGACCTCATCCGACACGATTGCCATGCCGCGTCGCTCCGCCAGCGCTTCGACGAACTCCCGATCCGGGGCGTCCAAGCATGAGCCCGTGGGATTATTGGGCTCGACCACGACGAGGATGCGGGCCCCGGGTCGGCTGGCCGCGCGCTCGAGGCTGTCGCGATCCAGATGCCACCGACCATCGAAAGCCAAACGGTAGGGCCGGTGCTCGAGGCCCTCGGCGTGCGCCAACGCTTCGAACAATGGGTAGCTCGGGGTCGGGGCGATAACGGCTTCCCCGGAGTCAGCGAGCAACCGGAATAGCTGCGCGTAACTCTCACTGGTACTTGAAGTCAGGGCGATACGCTCAACCGATGGCTCAATCTCGCGGGTCGTCAACATGGCGGCGATTGCAGCCCGGGCCGAGTGGAGGCCGAGGGGTTCTGGCGCGTGCGCTCCGGCCCCGACCGTGGCCAGCGCCACTGCCGCCTGCTCGAGCGGGGCCAGCCCTGCGCGGAGGGAGTCGGTGAGCGTCAGGTCGAGTACGGACTGGCCCGAGGCATTGGCTTGCGCCAGCCGAAGGGTCCAGGCGTTCGGATCGAGGGCTGGCGGGATCCTGCGAGAGAGCATGTTCGGAAGCTACGCAGCGGGCGGTCGTGGGGCAAATCGCAAGCGGCCCCTGCCCCTTCGAGTTGTACCGTGGACCGCCCGCCCGCAGCGCCTCCCCCCCGTAACGCGAAACGCCCCGGCGGGAAGCCCGCCGAGGCGCCTGCATTGCAATGAAGCAGGACCCGATCGACTAGGTGCCTTCGCTCCAGGTGCCCAGGTACTTGACCTGTTCAGCAGTGAGCGTGTCGATGGACACGTTCATGCTCTTGAGCTTCAGGCGCGCCACTTCCTTATCGATGTCCTGCGGCACGACGTAGACATTCTTGTCCAACTTGGATGCCTTCTTGACCAGATACTCGACCGACAGCGCCTGATCGGCGAACGACATGTCCATCACCATCGCCGGGTGGCCTTCGGCAGCCGCCAGGTTGATGAGGCGACCCTCGCCCAACACATACACGCGCTTGCCGCCCTTGATCTTGTACTCGTCCACGAACGGCCGCGCCACGCGCTTGGAGACCGCCATGCGATCGAGCGCCGGAATGTCGAGCTCGACATTGAAGTGCCCGCTGTTGCAGACGATCGCGCCGTCCTTCATGGCCGCGAAGTGCTCGCGCCGGATGACCGACTTGTTGCCCGTCACCGTGATGAAGAGATCCCCCTTGGGGGCCGCGTCCTCCATGGAGCAAGCGATATAGCCGTCCATCGCAGCCTCGAGGGCGCGCAATGGATCGACCTCGGTCACCATGACGGTG
This sequence comes from Candidatus Eiseniibacteriota bacterium, assembly GCA_031366735.1. Classification (GTDB taxonomy): domain Bacteria; phylum Eisenbacteria; class RBG-16-71-46; order RBG-16-71-46; family RBG-16-71-46; genus CAIXRL01. The sequence continues at coordinate 15,289 of JANLOU010000365.1, read as the reverse complement.
GCGCCCATGCCCTTGGCGCGCGCCGCAAGCCCGCGGCCGCACCAGCCGTAGCCGGCGATGACCACTGTCGAGCCAGCGATCAGCATGTTCGTGGCGCGCAGCACGCCGTCCATGGAGCTCTGCCCCGTGCCGTAGCGATTATCGAACAGGTGCTTGGTGTCGGCATCGTTGATGGCGATGACGGGGAACTTGAGCTTCTTGTCCGCCGCCATGGCGCGCAACCGCGTGACGCCCGTCGAGGTCTCCTCGGTGCCGGCGAACACATCGCGCAGGTACTTGGTCATTTTCGTGTGCAACACCGTCACGAGGTCGCAGCCGTCGTCCATGGTGATCTGCGGGCGCGCCTCGATGCAGGACACGATGTGCGAGTAATAGGTCTTGTGGTCCTCGCCCTTGATCGCGAAGGTCGGCACATCGTAGTAGCGGATCATCGCCGCAGCGACATCATCCTGCGTGCTGAGCGGATTGGAGCCGCACAGGAACACCTCAGCGCCACCCGCCTTGAGCGTCCGCATGAGGTTCGCGGTCTCGGTCGTCACATGCAGGCACGCCGCGATGCGCAGCTTCTTGAAGGGCTTCTCCTTGGCGAAGCGGGCACGGATCGCGCGCAGCACGGGCATGTTGCGCTCGGCCCACTCGATGCGGTCCTTGCCGGCACGCGCCAAGCTCATGTCCTTGACGTGACCAACCATCGCGGTATCCGCGGCGGCAACTGCCTTCACGGTTCTCGCCGGCTTCGACTTCTTGCGGGTTGCCATCGGTGCTCCTGGTTACGGGTATTGGGAAGGGGGACTGCAGAACGAATGACGCGAGTCAGTGTGCCCGCGGTCACGCATCCGCGCAAGCCGGAAATCCGGCGGTTGCAACAGCCTTCCAACAATGCTATGTATAAGCATATGAAACGAACAACACTACTCCTCGACGCCGCACTGCACGCCGACCTCAAGCGTCGCGCCGCGAGCGAAGGCCGCACACTCACCGATGTGGTGGAACGGGCACTTCGCATGGGACTGGCGGCCATGCACTCACCCCACCGTGGGCGCGTGAGCCTGCCCTCGTTCGACCTGGGACCATTCCTGACCGACCCCGCACGACGCGACCTGCGCCCCGGCGCGCCCGCCGGCGAAGAGGACTGATGCGCGCACTGGACACCAGTCTTCTGGCCTACGCCGCGAATCGCTACGCGCCCGAGCATGCCCGCGCCTCGGCCGTCGTGGAGGGGTGCGCGAATGGCGAGCAGCCCTGGGCCCTGCCCTGGAGCGTGGTGCACGAATTCCTCGCCCTGGTCACTCACCCGCACGCAGTGGCTCGCGCCATGCGACCGGTCGATGCCTGGGGGTTCATCGAGGAGCTGGCACAGAGCCCGGGACTGCGCTTCCTCGGCCCCACCCCGCAGCACGCCGCGACCGTGGCGGAGGTGTTGGCCCTGACATCCAGCGACACCCCCGGCCTGACGCCGGGATTCGACACTGCCGTGCTGCTACGCGAGCATGGCGTGCGGGAATTGCTCTCGAGCGACCGTTCCATGCGACTGTACCGATTCCTCGATGTCCGCGACCCTGTGCACGGCGAGCTGTGGACTCCGGCCGAGAAACCCGCGCGCCGCTACCGCACCCTCACCCGCCGCAAAGGAGCCTGAGCATGCCGCGATCCTCCCCTACCTCCATGCCCGAGCCGCCCTACTACGCAGTGATATTCATGAGCCAGAGATCCACCACCGACCCCGAGGGTTATGCCCGCATGGCCCTCGCCATGGACGCGCTCGCCGCGCAGCAGCCCGGCTACCTTGGTATCGACAGCGTCCGGGATGCCGACGGTGCGGGGATCACCGTCAGCTACTGGCGCGACGAAGCCTCGATCGTGGCGTGGAAACGCGTGGCGGCGCATGCGCAGGCACAGCGCGACGGTCGTGCGCAGTGGTATGAGGACTACTCCGTGCGGATCGCGCGTGTGGACCGCGCCTATACGCTGGCGACGAGCCCCAAGGACGGACTAGGATGACGCTTCGGCGGTGCTGACAGCGCGAGGTTCCGTTCGCGCGTGCGCGCGGCCTCCACGAATATGCGGGAGGTTTCCATGTCGGACCTGAGCGTGGCCACGATCACAGGTGGCACATTGGAAGTGTCCAAGGAAATGCTCGAGGGGTTGCGCGCTCGCCTCCGCGGCCAGCTCCTTACTCCTGCCGACGCCGCGTATGATGACGCCCGGCGCGTCTGGAACGCGATGATCGATCGCCGGCCTGGATTGATCGTGCGCTGCTTGGGCGTGGTCGATGTCGTCGCCGCGGTGGACTTCGCGCGCGAACACGGTTTGTTGCTTTCGATCAAGGCGGGCGGCCACAACATCTCGGGGTTGGCCGTGTGCGACGGCGGCGTGACACTCGACCTCTCCCTCATGCGCGGAGTGTGGGTGGATACGCCGGGCCGGATCGCACACGCTCAGGCCGGCTGCCTGTTGGGCGACGTGGATCGTGAAACGCAGTTGCACGGCCTGGCCGCGGTGATGGGATTCGTCTCCATGACAGGCATCGCCGGACTCACGCTGGGAGGCGGCTTCGGTTACCTCTCCAAGCGGTTCGGCTGGACATCCGACACCGTGCGCTCGATGCAGGTCGTGACTGCAGACGGCCGTGTGGTGCGCGCGAGCGAGGCGGAGAACCCCGACCTGTTCTGGGGGCTTCGAGGGGGCGGCGGCAATTTCGGCGTGGTCACCGACTTCGAATACGAGCTGTTTCCGGTTGGCCCCGAGATCGTGGGTGGAGCAATCGCCTGGCCGGCCGCGGACGCACCCGCGGTGCTCGAGCGTTTTCGCGCGTTGACGCAGCATGCCCCGCCCGAGCTGGCATGCGTGGCCGCGCTTCGCATCGCTCCACCCGCGCCGTGGATCGTCAAGGAGTGGCATGGCAAACCGATCGTGGCACTGTTCATCTGTCACACCGGTCCCGTGGCCGAGGCCGAAGCACTAATGGCGCCACTGCATGCCTTCGGCAAACCGATCGGCGACATCGTCCAGCGTCGGACCTATGCATCGCAACAGTCCCTGCTGGACGCCACCCAACCCAAGGGCCGGCGCTATTACTGGAAATCCGAGTACCTACCTGGCTTGGAGCCCGCGCTGTTCGAGGGCATGCAGGCGCATGCCGCAAGCATCCCCTCGCCCCACTCGGCGTTGCTGCTGTTCCCGCTCGGGGTGGCGATCAGCCAGCGACCGGCCGAACACTCCGCGGTGGGCAATCGCGATGCCGCGTGGGTGGTGAACATCGCCAGCGCGTGGGACAGCGCCGAGCAGGACACGGCGAACATGGAGTGGGCTCGAACCGCCTGGCGGGACCTCAAGCGATTCTCCACGGGCGGCACCTATGTGAACTTCCTCACCGAGGAGGAAGGCGGCGAGCGGATCGCCGCCGCTTATGGTGCGAATCACGCTCGTCTGTCCGAGATCAAACGCCGATGGGATCCACACAACCGCTTCCGCGTGAACAAGAACATCGTGCCCTGAACAACCGTCCCGACGGACCCCTCGGCCGGACTGTTCAGCCTCTGACCCGCCATCGCGCGAGCAGTTCGGCCTCGCGTTCCGGCGTCAGGACCGCCGACGCCGGACGACCATTGGGCGAGTGCGACTGCTCCCATGCGAGCGTGTCACGCAGCGTATCGGAGAGCGATCGCAACTGGAGCCCTGCAGCCAGCGCCCGGGACACATCGGCCTGCGCGATCGACGCCTCCCCAGCGGGCAGCCACAGCGGCATTTCTGTCCAGGGCTGCACGCCCTCTGCCAACAGGAACGCTTCGTCCACCCATGTGAAGCGAGCGTCGCCTCCGAGCGTTCCACGCGCTGCTTCGAGAAAGCCGCGCATGCTCAGTCGCGCGGCTGGGCCGGTCACCTGATACACGCCACGCACTCCGCGCGTGAGCACCTCCAGATAGAACGCCGCCAGGTCCCGGGCATCCACGAACTGCGTGCCCAGATCAGGATCGCCTGGTGCCAGCACTTCGCCGCCCTTGGCGACGCGCCGCACCCAGTAGGCGAAACGGTCCGTGTAGTCGCGCGGCCCCACGATCAGCCCGGGGCGCACGATCACGCTGCGCTCGCCCCACACCTCGTCCACGACGCGCTCACACAGCGCCTTGAGCCCCCCGTAGGCAGGGCCCACATACTCCTCGGTCGTCCGATCCTCCAGCACCGCGAGCGGATGATCCTCGCCATACCCCGAAGGCAGTGGTTCGGCGTATGCCGAGATCGACGACACGAACAGGTAGGCCCCGATGCGGCCCTTGAGCGCCTCGGCCGAAGCGCGCACCACGCGTGGGACATAGCCTGAAGTGTCGACGACGGCATCCCAGTGTCGATCGCCCAGCACAGCCAACCCGCCATCGCGATCGCCGATCAAATGCTCAGCCCGGGGCACCGCGTGGGCATCGGTCAACCCGCGATGCAACAGCGTCACACGATGGCCCGCCGCCAGGGCCTGCTCGGCGAGCCATCGTCCCGCGAAACGAGTGCCGCCCAGGATCAACAGCTCCATGGGCCCGCGCTCACTTCCCGGTGGGTGCGGTCGGCTTTTGGAAGATCGCGTCCGCGAGGACCGGGTTGAGCTTGAGCAGGGTGAGCTTGGCATCGATGAACGGTTTGCCATCCCGCAGCATCTTCATGGCGCGTGGGTACTGGATGGCCCCCTCGGGCCGCCAGTCCGAATACAACTGCGCCACCCGGGCGGGCCCCATCTGGCCGCTGCCCGGGTCCTGATAGGCCAGGCCCGCCAGCTTGCCACCGGAGTCGAACAACAGCGTCAGGTCCTGAGTCCTGGCGCCGGTCACGAGCGCCGCGGCATAGTCCACACCGGCCACACTCTCGGGTTTGTCGAGCGCCACCAACTCGAGCGTGGCATCCGAGAACAGGCGCCACAGTGACTTCTCGTAGTCCTTGGCGATCTCGTCGCCTGCCTTGGGATCATCCGACAACTGTCCCATGGCCGACTGCCAGCCGGACTTGCCATCGAACGCCTGCGACACTTCGCCGAACGGAAGCTTCTGCTTGCTGAGCTGCTTATTGGGCAACGCCCAGTGTTCCTCCATCGAGATCGCCAGACTCTGGCCCTGGATGTTGATCGTGGCCTCGGCTGCAGTGCTCACCGACTTCACCTTGCTCCACTCGGCCGCGCCACCCACTGCGGCGGCGGCGGCGGCGATCAGCGCGTGGCCCTTGGAGGTGGCGGCGGGTGATGCCACCACGCCGGCATTCTTCGATGGGGGCGGTGGGATGGTGATATCGAGCCGCTCGACCGGTAGGCCTGCGGTCTCGATCCTGCGATCGAAGTCAGCCTCCTTGCCCACCAGGATCACCACCTGCGCGTCCGGCGTGATCTTGCGTTTGGCGGCCTCCAGCACCGACTGCGCGGTGACGCCATCGAGCGCCTTCTGGTAAGTCTGCAGGAAGTCCTGCGGATATCCCATGGCCTCGTACGAGGCAGCACGGAACAGCGTCTGGCTGGGGTCCTCGAAGTTGAACACGAAACTGTTGACGACCGCGTCCTTGGCCACGGCGATCTCGGCCGGGGTGAACGGCGCTTCGGTCACCTTGCGCACTTCTTCTCGCACAAGGTCCAGCGCCACCATGGTGGACTCGCTCTTGGTGAGGGAGTACGCGAGGAACACCCCCGGGCGGCGGAAGTCCGTGCCGGCATTCGCACCCGTGCCATAAGCCAGACCGCGCTGCGTGCGGATGCGATTGAACATGCGCGACGAGAAGCCGCCACCCAGCCCTTGCTCCAGCACCTGCATGGCCGCGTAGTCGGGATCATTCGCCTTGGACCCGATCTGCGCCACGATGATGCCGGACTGCGTCACATCCAGCTTGGGAGCGTAGAACAGCTTGGCTTTGACGCTCGTCGGCACCGGTGGCAGCACGGGCGTGGGTGTGCCGCTCTTGCTCCAATCGCCGAACTTGGCGGCGAGCAGCTTCTTCATGTCGGCCGACTTGAAGTCCCCATAGATCGCGAACACCGCGCGCTCGGGCACGAACACCTTCTCGTGCAACGCCTCGAGATCGGCCGGGGCGATGGCCTCGATCGTCGCGTATTCGGGTTGGCGCGCCCATGGCGAATCCTTGGTGTACACCGCCTGCGTGGCGGCGCGCATCAGGATGCCGATCATCTCGTCATTGCGACTGGCGATGCCCTGGCGCGCGCCCACCTTGGCCAACTCGAGCTTCTCCGCCGGGAACGCCGGCGCCCGCAGCAGTTCGGACCACAGCCCGATCACCTCGGTCGTATTCTCGGTGAGGCAGCGGAACCCACTGTTGCCCTGCTCAGCCGCAACGCTCGAGTTGATCGCTGCGCCGATCGCAGCAAGGTGGTCATCCAGGAAATCGCCACCGTGTGCCTTGCTGCCCCCGGTGCGCATCACCTGTCCCGTGATGCCCGCAAGGCCCACCTTGTTGGCGGGCACCAGCGAAGGACTGCTGGGGAAATACGCGACACCGCTGACACTTGGCAGATCGTGATCCTCGAGCAGGAAAACCACCATGCCATTGGGGAGCGTGAAGCGCTCCGGCTTGACCGCTGGGATACGACCGATCGGCGGTGTCACGATCCGGCGCGGATCGTAGATGGACTTGTCGACCGCGTGCGCCACCGCGGCGAAGCTGGTGAGAGCGAGCGTGAGGGCGAGCACCACGCGCGGCATCTGCTTGGCTGCGTTCATGCTCAGTGTGCTCCATCGTTGGCGGCCTGAGCCGGTGGATTCTTGATCATGGCCACAGTGCGATTGCTTTTCTTGATGGACTGCTTGAGCGCATCGACCAGCTTGGACGGCGTCAGCGACTGCACCCGTTCCTGCTCGCGGAAGAACTCGCGCCAATCGCCATACAAGGAAGCCGCCTCGCCAAGCCCGCCCGCCAGCCCCGAGTTGTCCCCGACCGTGCCGATCTTGGACGCTCGAACGCGAACTTTGTATCCGTCCAACTCCTCTTGGGTGAATGGCTTGGCGCCCATGACCTCGTCGAACACTTTATAGGCTGCCTGCTCCACCTTGTCGGGGTCCTGGCCCTGCGCGGGAACAATCAGGATGCCGAACAGCGTGGGATACAACTCACCCGGCTCACCCGTGAAAGCCTGCACCTGCACGGCGACCTTCTGCTCCTTGACCAGTGCTTTGTAGAGCCGCGACCACTGACCGCCGCCAATCAGGCTGGCCGCCGCCTTGTAGGCCGGGTAGGTCGGATCGCTCGCCGCGGGAATGTGCCAGCCCGCGATGACGATGGGCTGCGCTTTCTCTTCGATCACCACCCGGCGCTCGGCGATCTGCTCGGGCTCGACCGTGTCGAGCGGCTGCGGACGCGGCCCGTCGGAGATGGCGCCGAAATATTTGTCGGCCAGCGCCTTCACTTCGGCCAGCTTCACATCGCCCACGACCACACAAGTCATGTTCTTGGCCACATAGTTGGCCTTGAAGAACTCCTCGCCCTCGGTGCGGCTGAAGCTCTTGAGATCGCTGGGGTAGCCGATGCCACCGAACCCATACGGGTGCGCGGCGAACGCCATGGTGATGAACTCATAGAAGAGGCGTCCGATGGGCGAGGACTCGACGCGCATACGGCGCTCCTCGTAGACGACATCGCGCTCTTTGTAGAACTCGCGGAACACGGGGTCCACGAAGGTGCCAGCGTGCATGGCCGCCCAGAGTTCGAGCCGATTGCTGGGCAGCGAGTAGAAGTAGGCCGTGATGTCGGAGGCGGTGAATGCGTTGATCCCCTGCCCACCTGCCTGCTCGATCACGCGCGTGGCCTCATTGCCGACCACATACACATTGGACGCCTTCTGCGCATCGGCCCATGCCGAACGCAACTGCTCGAGCTTCGCCGGGTCGGCCTTGTTGCCCTTGCGCTTCTCGAACATGTACGCCGCGTAGGTGCGTTCTTCAGCGTCGAGTAGCGGCTTCTCCTTGGAGAAATCCGTGGTGCCCACGACGGATGTTCCCTTGAACGCCATGTGCTCCATCATGTGCGCGATACCCGTGGTGCCGACCGCATCGTTCGCGGAGCCGGAGTTGACCACGGTGAAGAAGCTGAACACCGGCGCCTGATGGCGCTCGACCACGATGAAGTGGAGCCCGTTGGGGAGCGTGAACTCCTGCACCTGCTTTTCAATGGTCTCGAGACCCGTACGGATGGGCCGCGCGGTCGCGGCAACCGGCTTCTTCGCCGGCGCCGCGAGCGCGCTCGCGGCCACCAACGCCAGCGCGCCAAGCGCCATGAGCGCCGAGCGCATTGGGAAGCGGAACGACTTGCGGATCATGCAGTCCTCCTTGAGTGCCAGGGACTTCGCGGTGTTGGAGTTGGGGAATCGCGCGGGACTATGGCAGAGCCCACGGGGCCTCGCAATCGCGCGCAAGTGCGCGTGTTGGCGTACCGAGGCCCATGGCGAAGCGACCGCTCCGCCTCCCCCTCTCGCGTGCGGTCTGCCATGTCATTCGCGCGCACGGAGGCGTACATGAGCACGCTCACCCGCTGTGTCGCCGCGACGCTCGGCAGCACTCGTCCCGGGACAGCCCTGCTCGCCGCCATCCGGCTGTTGCGAGGCGACAGCCACTTGCACGCATCGGGCTGGTTCAAGAGCGCGTTGTCGGGAATGCCGCAGGATGTGCACGGCGAACCGCTCCCTTGGTATACCTATGCTGCGATCGCATTCCTCGCCCCGCGGGTGTCGCAGAACTGGTGCGTCTTCGAGTACGGCAGCGGCCAGTCGACCCTATGGTGTGTGTCGCCCCCGCCTGCGCTGCGTGGACAGCGCGGGGGGTGATCGTGTGGGACAACAGCGATCGAGAACGATATGCCGAAGGCTATGCTCTGCTGGCTGAGTGGATTGGGCCGCTGCCGGCATAGCGAGTAAGCTGCATGCATGCCGAGCTTGGCTGACCTTGGACCCCATGCACCCGGAGCAATTGAATGAGTGATAAGACGATCACCGACCTGCTGCGGCAGGTCCAGAGCACGCTCGAGGACGAACCTGCGATCACCGAGCAGGATCGCGCACTCCTGAAGCAGCTCTCGGTGGACATCCAGACGCTGCTCGCCAAGCAGGACGCAGGCGACCGCGCGGGGCACCAGAGCATGATCGAGCAGTTGCAAGCGGCGGTCACGCGCTTCGAGGTGTCGCACCCCGACCTGACGGCGACCATGTCGCATGTGAGCAAGGCGCTCGGGGACATGGGAATCTGACCGACGCGGCACCTGACCCAGGACCGAGGAAAATCCACCATTGAACCCGACCGATCGCCTGCCTGCATCCGCCGTCGAGACGCGCGATGTCCCTCTCGCCATGGACGCGGCCACATTCAAGTCCCTTGGCCATGCGCTCGTCGACCAACTCGCCGAACTGCTTGCCTCGGTTCCCGCGGGCCCGGTCACGCCGGGCGGATCACCCTCCCTTGTGCGCCACGCACTATCGCTCGAGGGCCCGCTGCCTGAGCAGGGCACCGCACCGGGGCCAATGCTGGAGGAGACCGCGCGGCTATTGTTCGCGCACTCGCTGTTCAATGGCCACCCGAAGTTCCTGGGCTACATCACTTCATCCCCCGCACCGATCGGCATGCTCGCCGATCTGCTCGCCGCGGCGGTCAATCCGAACTGTGGCGCGTGGACGCTCGCGCCCGCGGCGACCGAGATCGAGTCGCAGACCGTGCGCTGGATCGCGCAGTTGATCGGCTGTCCTGCCGAAACGAGTGGCGTACTCGTGAGTGGCGGCAACATGGCGAACATGGTGGGCTTCTGGGCCGCGCGCGCGGCGATGGCGGATTGGGACCTGCGCGCCGCGGGTGTGGCAGGCGGTCGGCGGATGCGTGCGTATGCCTCGGCCGAAACGCACACCTGGATCCAGAAGGGCGCAGACCTCGCGGGACTCGGCACGGATTCCGTGCGCTTCATCGCCACGGGTGACGACCTGCGCATGGATATCGACGCGCTCGAGGCGGCCATCGCAGCCGATCGCGCGGCGGGTGACCTACCCTTCATCGTCGTGGGGACGGCCGGCTCGGTGAGCACCGGTGTGATCGACGACCTACCCGCGATCGCGGCGATCTGCAAGCGCGAGCACCTCTGGTTCCATGTCGACGGCGCGTACGGTGGGTTCGCGGCGGCGGTCGACGATGCTCCGCCAGACCTGCGCGCGATACGCGAGGCGGACTCCGTGGCTGTGGATCCGCACAAGTGGCTCTACGCGCCGCTCGAGGCCGGCTGCGCGTTGGTGCGTAACCAGGCGGCGTTGCTCAAGGCTTTCTCCTACCACCCGCCTTACTACCGGCTCGACGAGCGTGCCGTGAACTATGTGGACTACAGCCCCCAGAACTCACGCGGGTTCCGCGCGCTCAAAGTCTGGCTCGCCCTGCGTCAGGCGGGCGCGGAGGGCTATCGGCGCATGATCTCCGACGACATCGCGCTGGCACGAGTACTTGCCGATGCCGTTCAAGCTCAGCCGAGCCTCGAGCTCACGACGCTGGCCCTGAGCATCACCACCTACCGCTGCGTGCCGTCCGATCTTCGTGACCGCATCGGCGACGCCGCTGTGGAGGAGTACCTCAACACGCTCAACCGCGAAGTGCTCGACCGGATGCAATCCGGCGGCGAGGCGTTCGTCTCGAACGCGGTGATCCGCGGGCGCTATGTGCTGCGGGCGTGCATCGTCAATTTCAACACGCGTGCCTCCGACCTGCACGAGGTGGCCCGGATCTCGGCGCGGATGGGGCGCGAAATCGACGCCGAGCTGAGGCCGGCCACGCTCGTGTAGGGCGCTGCAGCGGCCCCGCTATTTCGCCAACGCCAGCACTCCCGAGGGCACCCAGCCCTCGTTACCCAACTCGTCGGAGACCTTCCACCAGATGCCCGACTTCTCGCCGGTGGGGTACAACATCACACCCGCATCCAGATCGCGCACCACAGTCGACTTGAGGTCTGCTTTGGCGTAGAGGCGACCCGGCTTCGCCATGGTCACCGACTGGGCGACATTGTCGGCCTTGGCATCGGGCGTGCTCACTTTCACTTCCTCGACCAGCTTCTTCAGCGCATCCAGATAAGCCATCGCAACGACCTGTCCGATTTCCGTATTGGCATAGCTGCTGGCACCAGCGGCCGCGAACCCACCGAAGAAAGTGCCCGCGCCCGCGCCCCAACCCAGGTCGGTCTTCTTCGCGTGACCTTGCACGGTGGCCACCACTTCGGTCGAGCGCACATCGGTCAGCGTCAGCACCACATCCGCGGTCTTGCTCTTCAGGCTCACTCCGCCGAGCACCACCCCCAACTTGCCGCCGACCAGACCGCCAAGGCCGCCTCCGAACCGCTTGGCGCCGGAGTTCCCGTTCTTGTTCACAAGGTCCGGCACCAACACATAGTCGGCTGCCTTCATCTGGCCCTTGCCGATATTCGCGCCCACACGCATCTCACCGCCCGAGGAGAGCGCGCGCTCCTTCTGCGCGGCGGCCAGTCCCTTGCCGCGGTCGAGCAGGGTGAAACACTTGCACTGGGTGACGAGCACCTTGATCAGCGCTTCGGGGGACTCCAGATTGTACTGGCCCCACCAGTTGTTTTCAGGCTCCACCACGGACAAGGTCCCGATCTTCTTGTCGCAAACCGGCATCGGCGACTCTTTCTCATCCCTGGCGAAAGTGGTGGAACTGGTCATCGCCAAGCAGATCGCCAAAAACGACGCTGCGAGGTAGCGAGACTTCGACCTGGAATCCAACATGTGCTGGCCCCCCCGATGAATGTGTTGCGTGCGCCGCGATGGCTCGTGCCTGGGCACGCGGGCATCACCCGTTGCCCTTTTCCCGCCTACCTTGCCGACCTTGCTCCCGCCGCCGCCTTCGCACCCGGAAGCATCGCACGCCATTTGGCAGCCTCACTGGTCCTGCCCCAGGCGTCGTACAGTTGCACCAGTCCCTGCGTGGCTCTCACCGCACCCGAATCGTTCACGCCTCGCGCGGAGGCCGCGGCGTTGCGCGCCGACAACAGCAGCGTCTCGGCCTCCGGATATTCGCGCTTCGATTTCCACGCGCGCAGGATGTCGGCAAGCCCCACCTGCGAGGCCACCGTTCCGGGGCTGCTGGGGCCCAATCGCTCCATGCGGATCGACAATCCCTCGCGCGCCAACTTCTGCGCGTCGGGAAACCGCTTCTGTTTCACGCGCAGCTCGGCGTAGTCCTTGAGCGCGGCCGCCACATCCGGATGCCGATCCCCCAGCTTCCTGCGCAGGATGCCGATGCCCGTCTCGAACGCGGCTTCGGACTCCTTGAGTCGATTCGCCTGCGCGTAAACCGGAGCCAGACTTGTCCAAGTCCTTCCCACTGCCTGACTCTCTGGACCAAGGCCCTTCTGGCGGATGGTCAGCACCTGCTTGAGGACCTCGATGGTCTGATCGGTTCGGCCCGACCGCAAGAGCAGGTCGCTCTGGTTCTCCAGCGCGCGCGCCACCAGCGGATGATTCTCACCGAGCGCCTTGCGACGAATCGATACGGCCTGACGGAACAACGAATCCGCGCCGCTCAGGTCGCCCATGCGTACGCGGTTGTTGGCCTGCTCCTCCAACACTTCGGAAGTCTCCACCGCCCGGTCCCCGGAACGAGCCGACAGCTGACCCACGCTCTGGCGCAGCAGTGAATCCGCGCCAGCGTAGTTCTCCTTCCAGTTGGCTTCGATGTACGCGCGCGTACGCAGGATGGACGCCTCGGCCAACCCGGTGCCGGTACCCGTGCGACGCGAGAGGTCCATGGCCTGGCGCACCACCGTGTCGGCTTGTGAATAGCGCCCCTGGTACGCCAGCGTGGCCGCCAGTTGGCTCATGATCAGCGCCGCAGCATCGCCGGTGTTGTTGCCGGCCTTCGACTGGCTTGCGAGTGCTTGGCGGAACTGAGCCTCGGCCTGATCGTAGCGCGAGGTCTGCACCATGATCCCGCCCAACTCGCGATGCAGCCCGGCGACCAATGCCGGACGCGCCTGCTTCTCGCCCCCGAGGCGTTCAATGCCGCCCTGCAACAGCGTCTCGGCTTCGGCGTACTTGCCCACGCCTGCCAGCCCCGAGGACACCGTCCCTCGAAGGGCATAGTCCACTTCGGGGTCCGTGCCCGCCCAAGTCCCGATGCGCGTCTGGGCCCGCTCCAGCGCCGCATCGAGCGTGACCTTGCCGCCGCCACCGGCCCACGGGTCCGCGGTGGCGAGCATGTCCTGCAGGAAGCGATTGATCGCACCAGCCTTGGCCGCTTCCATGTAAGCCCGTTTGCCGCTGGCTTCGGCCGCCTGCCGCTGCGACGACGCGACGGACCGCTCGATCACCGCCACCGCCTTCTGCGTCTCGGCTTCGGCGCGTTGTTGCTCGGCCATCACGCGCGCTGATTCAGCCTCACGGCGTTGCTCCATGGCCAGCGCCTCGGCGGTTTCCGCGCGCGCCATGCGCGAAGTGGCCAGCGCTTCGGCCTTGGTCGCTCGGATCGCCTGCAACGAACTGACCAACACGCCCGCAGTGAGCACCACGAACACGGCGGCCATGCCCGCCACCAATGCACGATTGCGGCTCGCGAACTTGCTCAACTGGTACATCGTGCTGGGCGGACGCGCCAGGATCGGCTGCGACGCCAGATAGCGCTCCACATCCTCGGCCATGGCCCAGGCGCTGGCGTAGCGCCGATTGGCATCCTTCTCGAGCGCTTTGCCAACCAGCGTCTCGATATCCGGATCGAGCCTGCGCGTGCCACTGATACTATTGCGCAGCGACCGCGGCTGCTCCTCGCAGATCACGCGCACTGCTTCCATCAGCGAGGCGCGGCTCACATCGTAAGGCTTGGTGCTGGAGAGCATCTCGAACAGGATCACACCCAGCGCGTAGACATCGGTCCGCACATCGATCGCTTCGGCGTGACCGCGCGCTTGTTCCGGCGACATGTAGGGCAGCGTGCCCTTGATCACCCCGACCTCGGTGACCTGCGTGGCATTCACATCGCCTTCGGTGATCCGCGCCAACCCGAAGTCCAGGATCTTCAGGTCCGGCACCCGCACGCCCGAGATCGTGGCCACGCTGCCGACGCTCGAATCACTGCCCGCCTCGCGCGAGATGATGATGTTGGAGGGTTTCAGATCGCGGTGGATGACGCCGCGCTGGTGCGCATAATGAACCGCATCGGCGATGCGCCGGAACAGCGCCAGGCGGAAGCGGATCTCGTCGGGAGTCATCGTCTTGGGTCGCTTGGCGAGGAATTTGTCGAGGTTCTCGCCCAGCACCAGTTCCATCGCGAAGAAGTGCTGCCCATCCTCGGTACGACCCGATTCGTAGATCCCGCCGATGTTCGGGTGCTGCAACCGCGCCAGCGTCTCCGCCTCGCGCCGGAACATGCGGATGGTGTTCTCGTCCACGAAGCGCCCGCCGCGAACCACCTTCAGCGCCACCTTGCGCCGCGGGTTCTGCTGCTCCGCTTCGTACACGATTCCCATGCCGCCCTCACCCAACTTGCCCAGGATGCGGTAACGGCCGATCGACTTGGGAAGCTCGCCCGTGGGAGCAGACGGAATCGGTCCCTCGGCGCCAACCGAGCCCACGGAACCCGAAGAGCCCGCGCCACTGCGTGCCCCCCCCGCAGCGATGGTCTGATCGTCTTCGATACTGGAATCGCCGCCCGAACCCGCAGGGGGCAGCGGGACACCCGGGGCAGGCCGGTTTGAATCCTTGGACACGCATTCCTCCGTGCTTCAACAACGCGACAGGGCCATCCGACCACGGCGACGCGCTGGCCCGGCCAATGACCGAGGGCGTGCTGATGTCAGGGGTGATGCTCGGATGCTGACCATGAGCGTACGCGTCGGGTGCGGTCCCGGTCCAGTACAGCTTGCGGCAGACCCCGCGCGTACGGGAACCGGCCAGAATGTGTACCTTCTGGGCTGCGACGGTTCGGCGACGAGCCGCAAGCCTGGAGGCCATAAGATGGAGCCGGATCCCGGAATCGACCTCACCCCCGAGCGAATCGAGACAGATGCCAAATTGCGCCGGGAGCGCGAGCAGGCGGACGAGCAACTCGCCCAGCGCGCCTCGGCCGTTGAGAAGCATGCCGACGAAGTGGTCGAGTTGGCTCGGGAGCGAGCGGATCACCTGCTGGCCACCGAACGCGAGCAGGCGGACTCGACACGGCTGGAGACCGCTGGAGTCCAGACGCTCCCCCGAAGTCAAGCGATCGCGCGGGCTTCCGAGGACAACGCTGTGACCGAGGAACGCGCCGGTGCCGACGACGAACTCGAGTCGGAACGGATCGAGGAGCGG
>JANLOU010000363.1:0-11361 GCA_031366735.1 Candidatus Eiseniibacteriota bacterium | reverse complement strand
GCACTCGGCGTGGGAATATCGATTCGGACGCTCGCGCGCCCGCGGCCAGCCGTCGTGGTGTCGAGGGTCCGGGTCGCCGGGCTGTTGGCCCACAGGTTCCACCCCTGCGTGACGCTGCTCTCGAAGTCCTGATTCGCGACGCCCTCCGGCTGGGTTCCGACCCAGACCATCTGGTAGAAGTCCGAGAGCGGCTGCCCGAGCCAACCGGTGTTCTCGCCCAACTCCGAGGCCCGTCCCGTCGCAAGGTCCACGGCATACTCGTCGTACCACCAGTTGTGATAATCCGCGTGGTAGGCGTCGCGATCCTGCCCACCGAACACGCCATAGCCGCCCGCCAGTGTGGCACTGCCCAACCCGAGTCGCATGATCCGGCAGTTGTTGTCCGAATACTCCTCGGAGCCGACCTGGAAGCTGAAGATGTAGTTATGGCGCGGCTCGCGGAACTTCGTCTCGTCGGTGATGTACCCGCCGGGCTGCCAGAACATGTTCGAGTACCAATCCCCGCCCGCCTGATAGGGGAACCCTTCACGCATCCAGCCATTGAAGGTGTCGTACTTGGTGCCGAGCGCGCAGTTGCCCACCATGATGAAGTTCGGTCCGCCCCATTGGCGCATCTTGGCGCCGATCATGTTCGTGGCTTCCTGCCAACTCTGGTTGAACTGGGCGAAAGTCGGGTAGCCGGCGGCCACGTAGTCGACGCTATCGCCATCGGCCTGCAACCAGCTCATCTCGTCGCACAGGATGTCGTAGAAGATGCCATCCCAGAGCCCGGGAGTGATGGTGACATCCTTCCACAGCAAGGCCAGCGAGTCGGCGATGAACAGATTGCCCGCGGTGTTGCGTTTGGCCAGATTGACATTGCCGCCGAAATACTTGTCGCGGGTCCGCTTGGACAGGAGCCACGCATTATTGTTCGTCACGATGCGCCGGTAACGCGTGGGGTAATGCCGCAGGGAGTCGCGATCCGCCGCCATCCAGATGTCCTGTCCCACCACATAGGCGAGGAACTTCGCGCGCGGATTCTTCTGCTTGATGCGCTGCAGGATATCCGGCCGGAACGGCCAGATCGGGTTCACATCGAGGATGATCTCGTTGAAGCGCGCCACGCGCGTGAGCACGGTGTCGTTGAGCGCGGAATCGAGGGGCGCGTTATAGAACGGAAAGCCATTCCCACGGATGGAACCGTAGAATGCCAGACGCGGGTAACCTTCCGGACCGGTCACGGGTCCCGGGGCAGCATGGCCCACTCCCGCCGTACCGGTCAGGAAGAGGACGGCCGCGCTGATGCATTGCAACAATCGGGGGAACTTCACGCTGGCGGTTCCTCAGGAGAAGGTCGGCCTCGAAGAGGACGAGTTGCGATGGCTGGTGGCCGATGAGTGAGCGAGTATAGTAGGTGCCCATGGCACACGGAAGAGGGAACCTCACGACCGGCGAGCCGCTTGGGGACGACCGCGCCTACTGCCGCGATGTCCTCCCCCTCGTCTCGCGCACCTTCGCGCTCAATATCCGCCTGCTCGGGGGCGGGATGCAGGAAGCCGTCCGGGTGGCCTATCTCCTTTGCCGCGCGGCAGATGCAATCGAGGACTCCTGGCCCGGAACGGCGCAGGAGGTGAGCGAACGGTTCGAGTTGCTGCTGGCATCGCTTCGGGGCGACGACACGGCGGCCCGAACGCTTGCGGCAGCCGCGGCCCGCGTGGCGGCGGGACGCGAGGATCTGGGCATGGTCGCGCACCTGCCCGCGATCATCCGAGTGCTGCACCAACTCCCCTCGGCGCAGACCGACGCCGTGTGCGTGGGCGTGCGGACGCTGACCCAGGGAATGCGGCGCTATGCCGTGCGCGCGATCGAGCGTGGCCCGCTCGTGCCGCATCTGGACGACGAGCACGAACTGCATGACTACTGTTATGTGGTCGCCGGCTGCGTGGGCGAGATGCTGACTCGACTGTTCGCGCACGCCGCCCACCTGAGGGACGATGCCACGCAGGCGGAACGCCTGACCCTCTCGCCCGTGGTGGGCGAGGCCCTGCAGCTCACGAACATCCTGCTCGACTTGCCCAGCGACGCGCGCGGCGGCCGCTGCTATCTGCCGGCATCGTGGCTCGCGCTCCACGGGCTCGAACCCGCGACCCTGCTCTCCCCCCACCATCTTGCCAGGACGCGCGAACTGGTGCTGCGGCTCGAGGGTCTGGCGCACGCGGCGCTCGATCGGGTGCCGGACTATCTTGCACTGATCCCCACACGCTTCGTGCGCTATCGATTGTTCTGCCTGTGGCCCGCCCAGTGGGCGCGCGCCTCGGTGCGCGTGGTGAGCCGCGACGCGCGCTTCCCCTTCGGCGAACAACGCCCGAAGCTCGCGCGCCAGACGCTCTGGTCCGAAGTCGCGCGCTCGCTCGTGGCGGGTCATTCACGCCGTGGCGTGCAGTGGTTGCTTCAGCCCACCCCGATTCCGCTCGAGCGCTGAAGTCATGGCGAGCGACGCGGACGAGCTGCGCTTCCCCGCCGGCTTCCTCTGGGGCGCCGCGACCTCCGCCCATCAGGTCGAGGGCGACAATCGGGGCAATGACTGGTGGCGCTTCGAGCAACAACCCGGCGTCATCCAGGGCGGGGATCGCAGCGGCATCGCCTGCAGGCACTACGAGCGATTCGACGCGGACTTCGCGCTCGCCGAGGCGGACGGCCATGGCGCGCACCGCTTGTCGCTCGAATGGAGCCGGTTGGAGCCGGCCCCGGGCCGGTTCGATCCCGAGGCCGTCGCGCACTACCACGCGGTCCTCGCCTCCCTGCGCCAGCGGCGCCTCACCCCCATCGTGACGCTGCACCACTTCACGAATCCGCTCTGGCTCGCCGACGCGGGCGGCTGGGAGAATCGCCGCGCGATCGACCAGTTCGAGAAGTTCGTGCGGTTCTGCGCGCGCGAGTTCGGCGCCGAAGTGGACTGGTGGTGCACGGTGAACGAACCCGAGGTGTATGCGTTCCGCAGCTACAGCGAGGGAGTCTGGCCGCCCGCGGTGCGCGACAACAGCCGCGCGCTCGGCGTCATCGCGAATCTGCTGGAGGCGCACGCGCGCGCCTACCGCGTGCTGCATGCCGAGGACCGGGTGGACGCGGATGGCGACGGGCACGCCGCGCGTGTGGGCTTCGCCAAGCACCGCGTCGGCCTGGAACCACTGCGCGCGTGGCATCCGTTGGACCGCTTGCTGGCGCACTTCGAGAACCGCGTGTTCAACACCGCCGTCGAGCGTGCGGCGTTCGACGGCGTGATCGACCTTGCGATCCCGGGCGCCCAAAGCGTGCATCGCGTCGTGCCCGAGCTCAAAGGCGCGCTCGATTGGTACGGTCTCAATCAGTACACGCGCTGGAAGGTGAAGGCGCTCGCGCCCGACCCGCATGTCTTGCGGCCCGGCGCCGGGGCGAGCGACCTGGGCTGGGAGCTCCACCCCGAGGGCTTCGAGCAGGCGATCCGCTGTGCGAGCGCGCTGGGTCGGCCGGTGCTCGTCACCGAGAACGGCTTCGCCGATGCCGAGGACCGCTTGAGGCCACAGGCGCTGCTCGCCTATCTCGAGGGCATGCATCGCGCCATCCAGCAGGGTGCGAGCGTGCTGGGTTACCTGCACTGGTCGCTGCTCGATAACTTCGAGTGGGCCGATGGCTACCGCGGGCGCTTCGGACTGTACGCCGTTGATTTCTCCGACCCGGACCGTCCGCGGACACGCCGACCGAGCGCCGAGGTGTTCGCCCGCATCGCTCGCGCGAATGCGATCACCCCCGCAGCCCGCGACGCCGCCCGCGCACGCTGAGCGCCCCGGGGCCGTGCGGGCGAGCGGCGACACGCCGGGCTTTTGCGCCCGTGCGCGCCGCTCCGCTACAGTGCGCTGCGCTCTTGAAGGAGGTGCGAACCCATGTGTCCGTTCTGCAAGGATCCCCACAAGCCCTGCAAAGTGCTCGAGCATCCGGATGGCAGGCTCATGTGCGAGTGTGGCAAACACTCATGGCCCAACGCCGCGGTGTACGCCGAGAGCCTGCGCAACCACAGCCTCACAGTGGTGAAGGCCGTCCACAACTGGACCCAGAGCCTCTGATCCAAGCGTGAGCGCCGGGCTCAGCCCAGCAGCGCGCGCAAGCCGCGCAGCTCCCCACCCACATCATCGAGGTCCACGAGGTCGGGCAACAAGCCCAGCGCGCCGTGCTCCAACGCGTAGCGAGCGCCATCGGTGAGCGACCCCATGCCGCCGCCCCGCAGCTCGGAGGCCAGCACCGGAATGCCGGGGCGCTTGAGTGCCGCCTCGACCTCGAGCGGCACCGGCGTCATGCCCACTCCAGCGGGATTCGCCGCTGCGATCAGGAAGTCCGGCTCGACGCCCCACTCGTGCAGCCGTGCCACCAGATGCGCCAAGTCGCGCGTCTCGAAGCCCGCCACTCCGCCGAAACGCGCGCGGCCGAAGCGCACCATGCGCTCGAAGAAGCGAGCGTGCCCCGCGGCCAGCGCCAGATCGGTGATCTCGGGCGCGATCGCCACCCCGATCACTTCGCGCGTGCCAAGCGATGCGGCCTCATGCTCGATGCGCTGGGCGACCCGCACCGCCAGATCGCCCTGCAGCGTCGCGGGCAACATGCTCACGGCGGCGAGCCCCGCTCGCACGCCGCTCCAGACATCGGGGTTCTCGTCATGCGTTCCGATCAGCAGCGGATGCTCGTGTCGCAGGTCATCCCCCAGCGGGAGGTGCGGCAGGCGAGCGAGCACCGGCACCGAACGCTTGAGCTCGTCCATCGCGGCGCGCAGCGCCGAGGAGGGCACTGCGTACAGCGCCTCGGCGCCAGCCTCGAGCGCCTTCGCCAATGCCACGGCGAGCGACTCGGATTCGCGGAAACGATTCGCCACCTCGAGCGAGCGGTCGCGCGCAGCGCGCGCCGGCACATCGAGCGAGGTGACGCCCAGCAACAGCCGGGGCGCCCGACGGGCGGCCGTGCTCATGCGCGCACCTCGTGGGGTTCACCGGGGTTGGCGATCGAACCGCGGATCGCAGCGATCACCCGGACGGCACGCAATGCCCGGCCCATGTCGAGCGGATCGTTCGTCCGCATGCCGTGCGAGAGTCGTTGAGTGAATGCCTGCAGCGTGGCATGGGCCACACCCCATTCGAGCGGGTGGCCCTCCTCGAGCCCGGCGAGCACTGTGCGTTGCGGTTCGAGCGTGCCGGCAAGCTCCAGTTCAAGTGCGTCATCGGATGCGAGCACGCGGCCACGCTCGCACTCGACTTCCAGGACCATGGCGGCGTGGGGATATCCGGGCACGCTCCACGAGCAATCAAAACTGATGGTGGCCCCACCCGCGAGTTGGAGCGTGACATGCGCCTCGTCCAACACCTCGCCATACAAGCGTTGCCCGCGGGCGCTCACCGCGAGCGCGGGGCCGAACATCTGATCGAGCAGCATCACCAGATCGAGCGCCACATGATCGAGCACATCGCCGGCGGGCGGTGAAGCGCCGGGGCCGAACACCCGCGAGACTTGCACCGATGCGCGGATCGAGGCGACCGCCCCGAGCGAGCCCTCCGCCAACAGTTGGGCGGCGCGCGCGAACAGAGGATGCGTCAGCGCGGCATTGCCGCTGGCCACCGGTTGCGAAGCCGCCGACAACGCCGCTTCGAGCCGGGCGGCGCCGGGGAGATCCGCAGCAGGCGCGCCGGGGATGAGCACCGCGAGTCCCGCCTCGATCGCACGGCAGGCGAGCGCAGGAACTTCGCTTGGCGGCGCACAGATGATGACTCCCGCCAGTGGTCCGCGCTCGAGTAGTCGGGCCAGCGAAAGCGCGAGCGGGGCTTGGAAACCACAGCCGCGCGCGAACCCGCGCAGGTCGCTGCGTGCGTCCACGAGCCCGGCCAACTCGCACCCCGTATCCCTCGCGACCGCGGCGGCGAACTCGAGTCCGCGTCGGCCCAAGCCGAGGACAGCGAGTCGCCAGCGACGGTCGTCGCTGTTCAGAACCAAGGAGTGGGTTTCGGGAAGCGCATGGTCGGTCATGGGGAGCTTCGCATCGGGAAGCCGAGCGCAGACTAAGCATGCAGCGCGCGCACGGCAAACGGGGCATTGTCCGCCGCTACGGTCACCACGGCGAAAGCCCCCGTCGTCGAGGACGCCGGGGGCCGCAGGCCGCGCGTGTGGACCGCGATCATGCCGTCAATTTGAATGACACCTCGACATCGGCCCGATCGCTCTCCTCGATCTTGAACAGCTCGGCCTTCTGCAACGCCATCCCGTTGGCGACCCACAGATCCGGGATCTGCTCGATGCGCGTGTTGAACATCGTGACGGTGTCGTTGTAGAACTCGCGACGATCCGCGATGGAGTTCTCCAACTCGCTGATCCGCTGCTGCAGCATGTGGAACGACTGATTGGCCTTCAAATCGGGATAGTTCTCGGCCACGGCGAAGAACGAACCCAACGCGCGCGTGATCTGGTTCTCGGCGTTCGCGCGCTGCCCCACACTGCGGGCCTCGGCCAACGCCCCGCGCGCTTCGCTCAACTTGTCGAATACCGCGCGCTCATGCTGCATGTAGGCCTCGGCGACCTTGATCAACTTGGGCAGTTCATCGTGCCGCTGCTTGAGCAGCACATCGATGTTCGCCCAGGAGCGGCCGATGTTGTTCTTCATCTCCACCAGGCTGTTGTAGACTGAGAGGAAGTAACCGACCGAACCGACCGTCAGGAACCCGATCACCACGGTCCACAGAATCTCACCGGGATGCATCCGCGCCTCCGCAACTTGAGGAAATGGCCGGTCTCGCGACCGACCGGTGGGTCATCGAATGAAGTATTCGTGGCTTTTGATCAGCTCGAGCACGCACCAGATCGAGAACAGCGTGATGGCCGGGCCGCCGAACAGGCCACCAGAGGCCTTGAGGGCGTAGGCCAGCGACATGAACCGTTCGCTGGCCGGCGAGATGAGGAACACCGGGTCGCGCTCGCCGCGACGGACCACGGCCGCGACTTGGCGGTCGGCATCGCGCAGGCGACGCGCCACCCAGGCATCGGTGCCCGTCGCCTGCAGCGCGTCCTCGAGTTCGTCCTCATCCGAGATCGATTGCGACATCGCCTTGGGATTCGCGCGGCCCAACACATACACACTCGCGCCCTGCTCGAGGATCCGTTCGCGAAAGCGCATCGCGCCAAGGGCCCAGATATGGCGCATGCCCAGCCCCTCCGAATCCATGTATTCCATGTACATCGACGGCACCCCAAGACCCGCGGTCGTCTCTTCGACGCCGTAAGTGGTGCGCAGTTCGGCCCCCTGCGGATAGACCAGGGCCACGCCCGTGGTGTCGCGCAGGTAGAACGGGCTGCCGGAGTTCGCGCGGTGCACGACACTCCATTGATTCTCGCTGCGGCGGCTGCCCGAGAGTGTCGAGATGTCCAACTCCCAATAGGCGCACTCGCGCGCCGAGAAGGGCCCCGCGACGCGACTGCGGTGCTCGACCTGGCCGCTCAGCTCCACGAGTCCCATGGCCATCGAACGGATGCGCGCCGTGGGCGTGTCCTCGATGAGCCGTTGGATGCGCCACGAGCGGAAGCCCGCGAAGAACAGCCATGCCCCGAAAGGCACACCCAGCGTGGCGAACAGTGAGACTCCGGCGTTCACCCGAGCCTCCCTGCGAGCATGCGATCGGCCGCGTGCGCGAGATAGAGGAGCCCCGCCAGACACAGCGCTGGGCCGAACAGCGTGCCGACGGTGCGCCACGCTGGCGGCGTGAGCCGCGAGGTGTCGACCGCGCCATCCGCAATGACGATCCGCTCCAGCGCCTCACTGCAGACCACGCGATGCATCACTGCCTCGTCGCGGACGCTGCTCGATCCCACGAACGAATCGCCGTCCGTGCCCGTGCGCGCGACCCAGTCCTGTTCCGCGCGCGTGACGACCCGTTCGTGCCGGATCTCGCCGAGCACATGACACTCGACGCCTGCGCACAACGCGCGTTCGACCAGTCGCAGTGCGCCACCCTGTGCCCGCAGCCAGCGCAGGTCCGGGTTGCGGTCGAGCAGCCCGCGAATGCGTTCGGGAATCGCAGCGCCCGCCGCCACCTCGCGCTCCGCCGTGATCGCAAGCTGCCAGGTGACCGCTTCGGCCTCGACCCGGGCGCGCGTGGTGCCCTCGATCAGGTGGAACGCGCGCGATTCCGAGACCGAACCTCCGATGCGCGTCCCCAGACCGCTCACTTCAAGGACATACCCCGCGCACGGACGCGCAGAAAGTGGCGAGAACATGGGGCTCTCGAGTTCGACCCGCCCACGCAGTTCGGTCAGCCCTCGCGCCGCGCGAACGAAGGATTCGGGGCGCAGCGCCGCCAACGCCTGGCGCGCGCGCAGGCTGCGGAGTCCGTCCGCGAACCAGGGCGCACCTGCGATGACCGAGGCGGCAGCCAACATCAGGCCCGCCGCGCTCACCGGAATCTCGAAGAGCGGCTGCATACCCCGCAGTCATCGGCAGGCTACGGGTCGGGATTGAGCGGGACCTCTGCCGGAGCGGGGACGGAACTCCCGCACTGGCGGGGGTTCCGTCCGTTCAGCGGGCGCTGGCCAGGGCCCGCCCGCCGTCGATCGCCACGCACGCGCCCGTGGTCCAGCCCGACTCGTCCGACAATAGGAATGCCACCAGCGCCGCCACCTCCTCGGGCTGGCCCACGCGCCCGATCGGATGCGTGCTCTTGCAACGCTCGAGGAACGCGGCGTAGTCGGCCACCGCCTGGGTGACCGTGTGCAACTCGGTGACCACGACTCCGGGCGAGACCGCATTGACACGCACGCCGTGCGGGGCGAAGTCGAGTGCGGCGCACCGCGTGATCATCTCGACCGCGGCCTTGCTCACGCAGTACGCCATCAGGCCCGCATAGGGCCGGTTCCCGGCGACCGAGCCGATGTTCACCACGCTGCCCTTGCGTGCCTTGAGCGCCTCTGCCGCCGCGCGGGTCATCAAGTAGAGCGACTTGGCGTTGCTGTCCATGACGCGGTCCCATTCCGCCGCGTCGGTGTCCCACACGGCGCCATTGCCGATGACACCCGCAGCGTTGACCAAACCGTCCAGCCCACCGAACCGCTCGAGCGCGGCCTCGACCCAATGAGCGCAGACCGATTCCTCGCGCACATCCCCGGTCACGACGCATGCCTCGGCGCCAGCCGCGGTGCACTCGGCAGCCACCTCATCGAGGCGGTCCCTGCGCCGCCCGGCCAGCACCACCTTGGCGCCCTCGCGCGCGAGCAGGCGGGCGCAGGCCCGGCCGATCCCGCTGCTGGCGCCGGTCACCAAGATGACTTTGCTTGTGAACCTGAGCCTGTCGTCCATCGTCCCCCCGAGTGTGGCTAAGTTGTCGCACAATGACTTAGACGAGCGCTGGCCGCCACCTGCAATCTTCGGGGCACAACGGATGGCAGGCTTTGTAGAAGTTTTATGCAACCTTTGCACAATCATGGCGTCAGAAGTGTTGGACGCGACCAACCCACCCTGCACTGTGACCGGAGATGACCATGCCTCGCCCAGCACGCTTCACCATCCGCGCCGCCAGCGCCCTGACCGGAATCAACCCCAACACCCTGCGGGCATGGGAGCGGCGCTACGGTCTGGTGCGCCCCGAACGCACCCCCAAGGGATACCGGCTGTACACCGAGGAGGACATCGAACGCCTGCGAGTCATCCAGCGCACGATGCAGAAGGGCATTTCGGTGGGGCAGGTGAATGAGCATCTGGTCGGAACGGATTCGCTCGCCGAGCTGCCCGAGGAGCCCACGCAGGATGCACCCCCGGCGCGCATGGTGGAAGTCTCCCTCGAGCATCTGGGGCTCTCGGGCCGCACCACGATCCGCCTGCCCGGCGCCGGGGGCGCGAGCTCGACTCCGGAGCGCGCCAAGGCGCAGGAGCACTCCCTCACCGAGCTGTCGCGCCAGATCGAACAAGCTGCGCTGCGCTTCGATCGCGTCTCGCTCGATCGAGCATTCGGCAAGGCCGTGGGGCTCTACTCGCTGCGTCAGGCGTTCTATCAGGCACTCGCTCCCGCCCTCACCCGCGTCGGCGAGCGCTACCTGCAGCACCCAGGTGGGGTGGCGGAAGAGCATTTCCTCACGGCGTTCGCGCGTGAGCGGCTGCTCGGCGCGCTCGCGGGACTGCGCCCGCTGCACCAGCCCCCGCGCGTGTTGTGTGCCTGCGTGGCGGGCGAGCAACACGAGTTGGGCCTGATGCTGCTCGCGCTCGAGTTGGCGCTCGAAGGGGTGAGCACGCTCTATCTGGGCGCCGATGTGCCGGTCGATGCGCTGTTGCACGCCTGCACGGGACC
Organism: Candidatus Eiseniibacteriota bacterium; assembly: GCA_031366735.1. Taxonomy (GTDB): domain Bacteria; phylum Eisenbacteria; class RBG-16-71-46; order RBG-16-71-46; family RBG-16-71-46; genus CAIXRL01. The sequence continues at coordinate 1,039 of JANLOU010000363.1, read as the reverse complement.
GGGCCTGCGCGCAGTGGCATTGTCAGCCACGCTGGCGGTGCCTCTGGAACCGCTCACGGAAATCCAGACTCGTCTGCGGCAGCATGCGCCGCATGCACAGGTTTTCGTGGGTGGACCCGCGGCGTGTCGGCAGAAGGACGCAATCGAGCGCGTGGGAGTCGAACTGCTGCCGCTCGACCCGTGTGATGCGAGCAGAAGGCTGTTCGCCGTGGCCAGCCGCCATTAGGCACAGTGGAATCCCGGAGCGCTCGGCGGGCATGCGATGCCGCGGGGCGCTCTCCCTTATAGTGCGGGCTTGTCGGGCTCCGATCCCTGTGATGGAATCGTGGCGGCATCGTGCAGCATCGGGCGGCGCGTCCTGGCGCGCGGCCCCCACCCTGACCACGGACGGTTCATGGACCTCGCCGGCCTCGACGCGGCACTGCTCGCCAGCGCCGTGGGCGGGCTCGCCACGGCGGCGCTGTTGCCGCTGCTCGCGATCCTCGTGCCCGGCGTCCCTGCGATCCTGCGGCACACGGTCCCACGCCTGATCGGCGCGCTCGCCTGCATCGCGGCTGCGCTGCTCGGGGCACGCGGGTTGGCGGGCGGGAGCGCGGTCTCGCTGCAGTGGTGGCCAGGGTTCCCGGGGCAGCCCTTCACGGTCGGACCCGACGCGCTGGCCGCGCCGTTCCTGCTGTTGTTCGGACTGGTCGGCGCAACGAGCATCGCAGCGCACGCCGCTGGCGACGACACCCCCGGCATGCGCCTGCGTTTGAGTCTGCATCTGAGCTTCGCCTGCATGTTGTGCGTGGTCTTCGCGACGCGACATGCGCTGCTGTTCCTGTTCGCATGGGAAGGCATGACGCTGCTGTCGGCAGCGCTCGTCGCTTGCGACCCGCGCAGCGCGCGTGCGCGCACCGCGACCTTCACCTATCTGGCGCTCTCGCACTTCGGCACAGCGTGCATCGCACTCGCCTTGTTCACACTGTCCGGGCACTCGTGCTCGTACCGCTTCGACGCACTGTCGCAGGCGTATGCGACCCTTCCGGTTGCCGATGCG
>JANLOU010000339.1:0-1731 GCA_031366735.1 Candidatus Eiseniibacteriota bacterium | reverse complement strand
TCGTTCCACTGCCGCCAGCCGTCCCACGACGACCAGCGCGAGTGATCGTCATACCAACCCGAATAGCGCGGCGGACAATCCACGCGCACGACATAGTAGTAGTAGGGCACATACGCGGACCAGAGTTGCGGGCCCCAGGTCCAGCCCCAGTTCACGCGAAAATCGAACACGCTGCAATTGCTGTAGTAGGGATCGAAGCCCTGCGCCCAGTTCCAGCGGCCCGGTCGGTGGCAGTCGTTGCAGATGTACCGCGGATAGCGCACCTCGTGACCCACATAATACGAAGTGTACGATGAGGTGAACTGGTCCTCATCGTTCGCGCGACCCAGCACCACGCGGCGGATGCGCTCCATGGCGACATAGGGATCGCCGACCACGCGACCGTCCTTGTCGAAGCCCTCTTCGTCGCGATTCTCGCGGTCGTATCCCAGTTCCTCCGCCTGCGGGTCGTAAGGGCGCAGGAACCACGGCAACTCGCGGAACGGATCGCGCGATGCGATCGCCACCAGGAAACCCTGGCCGGTCTTGTCTCCCACGGCGAGCTCGTAGCGGGAGTTCTCGGCCGGGATGCGCAGCGTGCGCTTGCCCTCGACCAGTCCGGCACCCCGGCGCGAGGGGTACAGCACGCGCACGGCGCCCTCGGAGTCGATCTCGTAGACCAACAGATACGAATCGTCACTGACTCGCACCTTGAGCGTCATGGGCTTGCCGGGTTCGTACACCGCGTCGTCGCCACGGTCGGTCCAGATCTCGACCCCCATGGCTCGCGCATGCGCGAGTGCCGGCAGCGACACCGCCAGCAGGCCGGCCGCGGCAACCAACGCTTGGAAGAATCGGATGGGGCGCTTCATGGAATCCTCCGCCAGACTCGCGCGACCGTCATCACGGCCCCGCCTTCGCTCTACACCGGACGGGGCCGGAGTGCTCCCGCAAGCGAGCGGAGCGTCTCCGGACACCATCCTACTCCCCGCGCGCCGAACGCGCGGCGGCTACTTCACGATCCAGGACACCGGGCGGGCGGCCCGGTCCTCGTCGAATGCCCGCTTGGCAGCCAGCTCGGGATTGCCCGCGTCAGTCTGGTAGGCCCAGTCGAACACCACCTGCGAGGAACCAAGACTGGTCACCCGGAACTTGGCGTAATGATTGTCCCGGGTCCAGACCACATAGCAGTGCCCCACGATCAGCTCGACCGTGCCGCTGGGCGACCAGCCGGTCGAGGGCGCCCAATCCACCGCGTCCAGACTGGTGGCGTAGCCCGCGTCCTGGATGTCGGTGAGAGAGCCAGCCACATCTTTGGCGAACATCTGGTAGACGCCGCCGTTGTAGCCGAAATACATATCGGTCAGGTTATCGTTCGAGGAACGCGCCAAGGCGGAGGAGAAGTCCCAGCCCGCGCCTGTCGGGCTATTGACGAAGTTCCCCAGGGCGGCATTCACGCCCGCAGGGCGCGGTGTATCGATGATGGTCTCGTAGGTGAGCGCACTCTCGTTGCCGGCGCCGTCGACCGCAGCGACGGCGAAGTAACGCGTGACCCCATTGCTGAGCCCCCCCACCACGAACGCGGTCCCGGTGGTGGCGCCCTGACGGTCGTAGGGACAGTCCCCGCCGCTCGGGCAGGCCGACATGTAGATCCGGTAGCCCGCGACATCCCCCTCGGTGTTGGCGAGCCAACGCAGCGTGACCGCGCCGTCCCCAGTGACCGAGTAGAGCCCGCGCGGTGCAGCGGGTGGT
>JANLOU010000613.1:0-1707 GCA_031366735.1 Candidatus Eiseniibacteriota bacterium | reverse complement strand
TCGAGCAGGCGCGACAGGGTCATCGAACCTTCGAGCGCGACGCGCACGCGTCGTGGCCCCGCGGCATGCGCGGTGGTGATACTGCAGACGAGCAGGAGTGCGGGCAGGCAGCGGTTGAGCAGAGCGCGCATTCGGGTCTCCAGAGGGTCGGCCTGTGAGCCCCAAGTCTAGCATGGGAGCTTCTCGGGTAGGTCGGCTAGAGTAGGGAGTCCATGCACCGACTTGTCTGGTTGTTCGATATCGACGGCACCCTGCTGTTGACGCAAGGGGCCGGGCGGGATGCGCTCGTGCTTGCACTTCGCGATTCGTTCGGGGTGGAGGACGACCTCGAGGGCATCCGCTTCTCGGGCCGCACCGACCCGTTGATCGTCGCCGACATCCTGGCCCGGCATGGGCTTGGGTTCGAGGGCGACGGCCACGTGCGTTTCTGGGACCGGGTGGTGGCGCACATGGAACGCCTGATGGACCCGCCGCGCGGGGGGCTGCTGCCGGGCGTGCCCGAACTGCTCGCCAGCGTCGAGGCGGAATCCCACTGGGTGCCGGCGCTGCTCACGGGCAATGTCACGCGCATGGCGGCGATCAAGTTGGGCGCGTTCGGAGTGCGCGAGCGCTTCGGGTTCGGCACCTACGGCGAGGAGGGCGCGGATCGCGACGCGCTCGCGCGGCTCGCCGTTGAGCGCGCGGCGGAGCGGCACGGCGTCGGCCCGGAACATTGCATCGTGGTGGGCGATACCGAGCATGATGTGCAGTGCGCCCGCGCCGCCGGCGCACGCGCGGTCGCCGTGGCGACGGGTTCGCGCACGCTGGCCCAGTTGAATGCGTGCGCACCGGATCTGGCGCTGGCGGACCTGACCACGCCCGCCGACCTGTTGGCGTGGGCCCGGCGACTGTAGCGCCCAGCGCTAGTGCGCGGCGGCCTCGTCGAGCTTGCCGCGCGCACCCAGCAGGAGTTCGAGCGCGTCGTCCAGATTGTGCACCGCGGGCGAGTTCGGGAACTCGTCGATCAAGGTCTGCACCGGGCGATACAGCACGGGGAAGTCGCAGCTCTGCAGCAGCGACAAGTCGTTCATGGAGTCGCCCATCGCCGCCACACGGAAGCCCGCGCTCTTGAAGCCGCTGACGATGCGCTCCTTCTGGCCACGGATGCGCAGCTTGAATCCCGAGATGACGCCCTCGCGATCGACCTCGAACCGGTTCGAGAACAGGTTCACCCCGCCCAGCTTGGCCGCGAGGGGTTCGCTGAACTCGTGGAAGGTGTCCGAGATGATGACGACATTGCCGACCTTGCGCAGTTGGCTGATGAAATCGCGCGCCCCAAGATAGGGCTCGACCGCGTGCGCGACGCGGGTGAGGTCCTCGAGCTTGAGCCCGGCGGCGGCCGCCGCGCCGACCCGACGGCGCATGAGTTCGCTGAAATCCGACATGTCGCGCGTGGTGAGCGAGAAGTCGGAGATGCCAAAGTGGTGCCCCAGCAGGGGCCATATCTCGGGGGCGAGCACACCCTCCAGGTCGAGCGCGAAGATCATGAGGCCGCGAACGATAGCACAGCGGCGGCAGGCGGGTGCCGTAACCGGTTACAGGTCAGGGCTTTCGGGGTCGCGAACGAGTTGAGCTGTTGATTGTTCGGTGTAGGGCCGATGCATCGGTATGTATTTCAGTTGACTCGGCAATCCGCCGTAAATACACTTGAATCATGGTCAAACGAAC
>JANLOU010000322.1:0-2631 GCA_031366735.1 Candidatus Eiseniibacteriota bacterium | reverse complement strand
CGCTGCGCCTGCCGCGGCCGCGGCGCCCGCTCCCGCGGCATTCGCCGTACCCGCCGCGGCAGCGCCCGCCGGTCCCCTGCCGGGCTTTCTCGCCGCGTCCGTCACGGCCGCCGCTGCCGGCCCGCGCGAGGAGATCATCCCGTTCACGCGCGTGCGCAAGCTCATCGCCGAGAACATGGTCAAGGCCAAGCACACCGCCGCGCACACGCACTGCTTTGACGAAGTGGACATGAGCGCGATCGTGGCGCTGCGCAAGGAGTGGGCGCCGAGGCTCCAAAGCCAGGGCCTCAAGCTCACCTACATGCCGTTCTTCATCAAGGCGGCATGTTTCGCCCTCAAGGAGTTCCCATGGATGAACTCGTCGGTCACCCCCGCGGGTGATGGCGCCATCCTGAAGAAGTACTACAACATCGGCATCGCCGTGGGCCGCGACGACAAGGGCCTGATCGTGCCGAACTTGAAGGATTGCGACCGCAAGAGCTTGGTGCAGCTCGCCTCCGAGGTGGCCGATCTGGCCAGCCGTGCGCGCGCCGATCGGCTCACGCTGGACGAGATCCAGGGCGGCACCTTCAGCATCAGCAACGCGGGCGTGTTCGGGGCCATCAACTCGGCGCCGGTCATCAATGTGCCGGAGGCCGCGATCCTGGGCGTCCACAAGATCGTGGAGCGGCCTGTCGTCAAGCATGGGCAGATCGTGGTGGCGCCGGTGATGAACGCCGTGATCGGGTTCGACCATCGCATCGTCGATGGCGAGTTGGCCGTCAAGTTCCTGCGCCGCGTGTGCGAGTTGCTCGAGCGGCCCGAACTGCTCTGGTTCCACGCGTAAACATCGAGGATCACCCGTGAACACGCTCACTGTCTGCGCGCTCGGTCCAACGCCCTATGGCGTTGGCGTGGCACTTCAGGAGGGACTGGTGGCGGCGCGGGCGGCGGGCGAGACCGGCGACTGGTTGCTCTTTCCCGACCATCCGCGCGTGCTGACGGTTGGGCGCAATCCGAGCGAGGGCAACTTGCTCGTGGACCGCGCCGCGCTGGAAGCGCGTGGGCTCGAGGTGTTCGAAGTGCCGCGCGGCGGCGACATCACCTGGCATGGCCCCGGCCAACTGGTGGGCTACCCCATCGTGCAGCTCGACCGAGTCGATCGCGACCTGCATCGCTGGCTCCGCACGCTGGAGGAGGCGATCATCCGAGCCCTTGGGCGCCATGGACTTACCGGCTTGCGCAACCCGGGTCGCACCGGTGTGTGGTTGTCCGAGGAACGCAAGATCGCGTCCATCGGCGTCGCCGTGCGCCGGTGGGTCGGCTATCATGGATTCGCACTCAATGTCGCGCCAGACCTCAGCGATTTCGAACAATGTATCCATCCGTGCGGGCTTCACGGCATCCGAATGACCTCGATGGCCGAGGCGCTCGGCACCGGTGCACCTTCGCTTGCGGAGGTGCGCGAGGCGGTGACCGCCGAACTCGCAGCGCTGCTGGGGTATACCCAGATCGAGGTGGCATCGGTCGATTCCGCCCGTGAAGTGGCCGGCATCGCCCTCGCCAATAGCTCATCCCAACCACAGAACCCCGCGGGCTCCGGCCCGCTCTCCCAAGGAGTGAACCCATGGTGACCATGACCCCCGCTGCCACTGCCAAGCTCGCCGAGATCCTTGCCCAGCAGCCCGCGCCCGTCGCAGGGTTGAGGTTGTCGGCGATGGAAGGCGGATGCTCGGGCTATCAGTACGGCATGCAACTGGCCGAGAGCGCGCAGGAAGGCGACTGGGTCGGCGAGTTCGGCGCCGTGAAGGTGTTCGTCGACGCGGCCAGCGTGTCGGTGTTGGACGGTGTGCAGGTGGACTATGTCGAGTCGCTGCAGGCCACCGGTTTCACGATCACCAATCCCAATGCGGTGCGCTCGTGTGGCTGTGGCAAATCGTTCGAGACCGAGGAGTCGGCCAAATCCGAATCTCACTGACCCCCCGTGAGGACCATCCCTGTGCGGATCACATTGTTCACGGTCGAGGAAGCCAACCAGCGGCTGGCTGAGCTGCGGCCCCGCCTCGAACGATTGCTCGGCATGAAGCGTGAGTTCGATAAGCTCGAAACGCGTCTGGGCGTGCTCATGATCGCCACCGCTGGCGCCTCGCCCGATAACCCGGACACCCGCGAGATGAAGGTGATCAGCGACAAGCGCCGCCGGCTGGGCGAGCTGATCGGGCGCGGCATCGGGGAGCTGAACGAGGGCGGCGTGCTCGTGAAGGACCTGGACCGCGGTCTGGTGGACTTCTACGCACTCTCGGGCGACCGGCTGATCTTCCTGTGTTGGCACCTGGGTGAGACCGAGCTGTCGCACTGGCATACGCTCGAAGGGGGCTTCAGCACGCGCCAGCCTCTCAAGGAAGCCGGGCTCGACGAATCATGAGCCTCATGGCCCCGCCGCTCCCCGCTGGGGCGCGGCCGTTCTCGGCGTACGCGGCGCTCGATGCCGCCACGATCCGCGAACGCACCTTCGAAGCCAAGCGGCGTCTGGGTAAGCGCGTGGTCGTGCTGGGACATCACTACCAACGCGAGAGCGTGATCGAGTTCGCGGATTTCCGCGGCGATTCGTTCAAGCTATCCGTGCTGGCCGCCGAGCAGCCCGAGGCCGAC
>JANLOU010000320.1:0-7095 GCA_031366735.1 Candidatus Eiseniibacteriota bacterium | reverse complement strand
CACCTCGACGCGAAGCTCCCCGCTCGCCCTGGAATCCGGCGCATCGCCCAGCAATGCCGCGCGCAGTTCCTTGACGACAGACTGTGCAATGTCGTCCTGCACCGCGAAGATGTCCTCGAGGGTGCGGTCATAAGTCTCGGACCACAGATGGGAGCCATCGGATACCTTCACCAGTTCCACCGTGATACGCACGCGATTGCCTGATTTACGGACGCTACCCTCAAGCAAGGTGGCGACATTCAGCTTCTGGCCGATCACTGCCTGGTTCTCGGCCTGGCCACGGAACTGAAACGACGAGGACCGCGAAGCCACACGCAGGCCACGGATCTTGGCGAGCACTCCCACCAACTCATCGGCCAAACCGTCGGAGAAGTACTCGTCCTCCGGATCACGACTCCGATTCACGAATGGCAGTACGGCAACCGAAGGACGGGCGTCCTCGGGGGCAGCGACCGGGGCGTGAATGGTGCGCGAGGCGGAGGAAGCCTCGGACTCCATGGCGCGTCGCATCAACTCGAGTTCGTTGCGCACATCCTTCGCCGTCTGCAAACGACGCTCGGGATCCTTCTCGAGACAACGCCCGATGATCCGCGTCATGTCGGGCGGCAGATCCGGGCGCAGACCCTGCAGCGACGCGGGCGTGTCCCGCAAGATCGCGGAGCTCACATCGGCCGACGTCTCGCCCGTGAATGGTCGCCTACCGGCGAGTAGTTCATACAAAATGACACCCAGCGCGAAGAGATCCGTGCGCGCGTCCACGGTCTCGCCGCGCACTTGTTCGGGCGCCATGTAGGGAACCGTGCCCACGACCTGACCCGCCCCGGAGAGCGGCGATGCCACGGTCAGGGCCTGGGTCTCTTCTAATGTGCTACCCGACGAGGCGAATTTCGCGAGGCCGAAATCCAGCACCTTGACCCGGCCCTCGCGTGTCACCATGACATTGGCGGGCTTCAAGTCGCGGTGCACTGCGCCACGCCCGTGCGCTGCCACCAACGCGTCAGCCATGGGGATGGCAAGCTCGAGAGCACGGACGAGCGGGACACCGCCCGGGACCACCAGCCGATCGAGACTCTGTCCTTCGATCAACTCCATGGTGAGGAAGCGGATCCCGCCCGACTCCTCGATCGAATGCAGCGTGACGATGTTCGGATGATTGAGCGCCGCAACCGTCTGGGCTTCGCGCTCGAACCGGGCCAGACGCGCCGGGTCGGTGGCCATGTCCTCCGGCAACACCTTGATCGCGACTTCGCGCCCAAGTCGTGTGTCGCGAGCGCGATACACCTCGCCCATGCCGCCAGCGCCAAGCGGCGCGACGATCTCGTAGGGGCCAAGGCGGGAACCGGTCGCGAGCGCGGGCATGAACAGCGAACATTACGATATGCGCGGCGTGGCTCCAAGGAAGAGGCCCCGCGACAAGTCTCGGCGGTTGATGCGGAAAGCCCAAAAGGCATTTAGGATGCTCACTCGATTGTGGAACACCGATCGGGGCATTCCCCGCATCCCCTTCCCCAAGGAAGTCCTGTGACCGACCTGAATCCCCAGCGCGAGCAGATGGCCGATGAGTCCATGGTGCGGAACCTCCAGGCGCAGGCTCGCGCCATCTGGCCGCAGGAAGCGCCTTTGTTCGCGCGATATGGTCTCGGGCCCAACATCCGAATCCTCGACGCGGGTTGCGGCACCGGCGAGATCTCGTCCCGTCTGGCGGAACTGTACCCGGCATCCCAGGTGCTCGGCGTGGATGTGCTGGACCACCATCTGTCGTTCGCGCGTGAGCGCTTCACTGCGCTCTCGCCCCGGCTGTCGTTCGAGCACCAGAGCATTTTCGAGCTGCCTGCGGCCGATGCGACCTACGACCTGACCGTCTGTCGACACGTGATCCAATCCGTGCCGCACGCCGATCGAGTGCTGGCCGAACTGAAGCGTGTGACCAAGCCCGGCGGTTGGCTGCATGTCATCGCCGAGGACTACGGCATGATCCACTTCTCCAGACACGGCCTCGACCTGCGGGACTTCTGGCACGAGACACCCGCCCGATTCGGCGAGGCCACGGGTACCGATCTGTTCATCGGCCGACATGCTCACGAACACTTCGCCGCGCTCGGGCTCATCGACATCACGCTCGAGTATGTGATCGTGGACACGCTGCGCGTCCCCCGCGAGACATTCGCGACCATCTTCCAGGCATGGCGCGATGGCTACATCGAACCCATCGCCGAACACACGCGTTTCACGCGGGAGGAGGCCACCGCGTATTTCGACCAGATGATCGCCGACATCCGCGGCCCGAAGCGCTATGCGGTGTGGATGGTGCCCGTGATTGCGGGCCGGGTGCCGGAATGAGGGTCACTTCGGCTTCCCCGTAGGTCCATTCCATTACCCACCGCGAGCAGTGAACGAGGCAGGCCAGGCCAGTACGGCCGGGAGGCAGCACGCATGCGCAGCACAAGGACCATCGCGATCAGCGCACCCACTTGGAGCACCGGCGAAGGCGGGCAGCGCGTCACGGCCATCGTGGATGGCGCCGCTGTATGGTTCGAGTCTCCCGATCTTGCGCTGACCCCATCGGCCGAGAGTTTTGCGTCGTTGTTCCTGATCCCGGCCATGGCACAGCGCGCAACCCTCGTCTCGCAGGCTCCGCTCGATGCGGCATGGCTCGAGCACTCACGCGAACTCATGGCGGTCTTCCACGAGTGGTGGGGCTATCCGATCCATGCGCCTCAGGCACCGGTCGAGACTCTCCGCCCGGTCACGGTGCACCCCGAGTCACGCGCCCGCGCATTATTCTTCAGCGGCGGAGTGGATTCATTCCATGGGCTCCTCTGTTGCAGTGAGAACATCGATCTACTGGTCTTCCTGCACGGATTCGACATCCCCATCCACGACCAAGCGCGTGCCGACGCCGCCCTCTCGAGCCTGCGCAGCATCGCGCTCGAGCTGGGGATCCGCTCCGGCTTCGTGCGCACCAATCTGCGCGAGCATCCGCTCCTGAAGTCGTCGCCGTGGGAGCGAACCAACGGCGGGGCACTCGCGGCAGTGGGCCATGTCCTGGCCAGCGTGGCGCACGAACTCTTGATCTCTTCCAGCATCGCCACCAGCACACACGAGCCGTGGGGATCGCACTGGCGGACGGACAAACTCTTCTCCTCGAGCCAGCTGCAGCTCCGTCAGGTCGGCGAGACGTACCGCCGCATGCACAAGATACAAGCGTTGGCCCACGAGCCACTGGCTCGCCGCCACTTGCGCGTGTGCTGGACGAATGCGACAAGCACAGGCAACTGCTCGCGTTGTGCCAAGTGCGCCATCACGCGCTTGGTGTTGGCCGAGGCCGGCGTCCTCGAGGAGTTCACCGTGTTCGACGGCAGCGCAACGCTCGCGCGCGATCTCGACGGCATCAAGAGCGACAAGCGCTTCCAGACGCTGCAGGAGTTATCGCGCAGCGTCCGCCTGGAGCCAACCATCCGGGCGGCCACACTCGCGCTGTACGAACGCAGCGTGCGGACACACAGCTTTCCCGTGCGCGTACGACGCGCAGTGGTGCGCAAGTGGCTCGAATGGACGCGGGGTCCAGGGCGCTGAAACGCACCAGCCCCTCGCCGTGCGCGACTTAACGGGAGGCCACCCGGGCGAACTCGATCGCGCGCTCGAGCGCCTCGGCCTCGGATCCACACGCATGCGAGAGCGGGGACTCGCTCGTCCACGCCTCGTGGAATCCGCGCACCTTGCCGTAGCTGTTGTCGGCGAGGAAATGTGGAATACCCAGCAACAAGCTGAGTATGTAGGCGTGCAGCCGATTCGTGGCCACCACTCGCCCAGCGCTCAGAATCCGTGCGCCGCGCTCGAGCCGATGCCGCAGCAGGGGTGCGTAGGTGGGTCCAAGGAATGGCAGGAGCAGGGGCCGCAGCACAGGGCGAAAGCGGATGTTCCGGGTCAGCAGTCGATTCACTCGCACCACGACTCGTAGATCGTCGTCCACCCAGTCCACCGGCGCCACACCCTGCGACGCTTGGATGGAGTGGCGAGACGGGGACTCCTTGTCGGCGCGCGACAGCCACACCACATCCTGCGTGGGGGGCGCGGGACGAGTCAACGGCCCGAGGCACAACGCCATGTCGGGACAGAGCAGACTCGGCGCGCGGAAGTGCTCGCGCGCGAACGCCAGGCTGGCGTGGTCGCGAAGCAGGAGCGTCAGGTCGGGGTGACGATCGAACACCTTGACCGCCTGTTCGAGCGCCGCCCCGGAATCAAAGTGGATGCTCTGCGGCAATTGGATGATGCGATGGTTGGGGAAGTCAGCCACCACCCGCTCGCGCAGCCCATGATGGTTCGGGTAAAGATCGCCGAAGTTGCCGCCCCCGCTCAGCAGGATCGTGCCATTGCCCAGTCGACGCGCAAGCTCCGCACGATCGTAGGTCAGGCTGGTGCAGAAATAACACGGCGCCCCGAGGCCACTCTGCTGCAGGTAGGCGAGCTCACCGAGCCAGATGAGGCTGTCGCCCACATTCGGAGCCTGGGGGAAGTCGAGCAACGCGATCGGGCCACCGCGCGGAATGAGCGGATCGAGCACAGCGGAAATGGTGTCGCCCAGTTTGGCGATCAAGCGCGTGTGCGGCAGGCCGTCGACCGGTTCGATACTCACCGTGGCCCCCTACGCACCCGGATGGACCAGCATGGAGCTGTTCATCTGGACGGTGCCGGAGAACGCAGGGCCGCCGCTCACGCGGACCAATGCGGTGGGGCCGTTCCGCGAGTCGCGCTCATGCCCTCCCTGCCAGACCGAGCTCTCGATGGCATACAGGCCCGGAGGCACATTCAGCTCGAGCCCGACACGCAGCCGGAAGCGACCTGTTGGGAGATCCAGGTCATGCGTCTCCGTCCCGCACGCGTAGAGAATACTGCCCGTCTCGAGCGAGCGAACCCGGACGCCCACCACTCCGCGCGCGCCGATCCGCTCGACGGGCGATGCCCCCACGATCTCGACCTCGATGCGATCACCCGAGGCTGCCGACTCCGGGCCGGCTAGCACGATCGAATCAAGGACCACGGCCTGCGCATTCGAAGCAGGCGCGTTTCCAGGGTCGGCTTGGTGGCGCGCGTAACGCTCGATGCACTCGGTGGTCGAGCCGGCATGCGCCACTTGCCCCTGGACCAACAGGATGGCGCGCGTGCACAACGACGCAATGCGCTCGAGCTGGTGCGACACCGTGACCGCGGGAATCCCCCGCTGCACCATGGTCTGCATCCGATCGAACGCCTTGCGCTGGAATGCCGAATCGCCTACCGCAAGCACTTCGTCGATGATCAGCACATCGGTCTCGAGGTGTGCCGCGACCGAGAAACCCAACCGCGCGTTCATCCCGCTGGAGAAACGCTTGACGGGAGTGTCGATGAAATCGGACAAGCCTGCGAACTCGACGATCTCGTCGAACTTGCGCGTGACTTCCGCGCGGGGCATGCCCATGATGGAACCCTGCAGATAGACATTCTCGCGCCCCGTCAGGTCGGGATGGAGGCTCCCGCCGATCTCGATCAGCGAGCCGATGCGGCCGCGCACCATGGAGCGCCCGCGCGTGGGCCGGATCAGTCGCGTGAGGATCTTGAGAATGGTGGACTTGCCTGCCCCGTTGGGCCCGATGATGCCAAGCGCTTCACCCGGCTCCACCGTGAAATCCAGGTCCTGAAGTGCCCAGAACTCCTGACTCTGCAGCGCCTCCCCCGTGACACGCTTGCGCAACAGCGCTCGCGCCATCGAAGGAATGAGATCGCGCAGGCTGTCGTGCCGTTCGCCACGGCGATACTTCTTCCAGACGCCTTCGAATCGGACCAGCCCGTCCTTCATCAGATGCGCTCCGCGAACTCGAACTCGGCGCGATGGAACAGGACCCAACTCACAAGCAGCAGCACCACGGAAACGGCGGCCGCCGTACCAAAGGAAGCCAAGTCTGGAATACGGCCATGCAGCAGTATCGCTCGATACGCATCGATGATCGGCGTCATCGGGTTGAGCTTGAGCACCACGGCCAGCGCGCCACCGACGCGATCCACCGGGTAGACCACCGATGTCGCGAACATCCACAGGGTGATCAAGATTTCGACCATGTACTTCACATCGCGGTAATAAAGATTGCCCATGGACAGGAACAAGGTGACGCCCGCCGTGAACAGGATCTGCACACCAATGACGACGGGGAGCAGAAGCACCGCCCAAGTGAGTGGAACCTTGTAGTAGACCATCATCAAGGCCAGCACGGAGAAACCCACGAGGAAATCGACGAGCGCAACGAGGATCGTGGAGAACGGCAGGATCTCTCGCGGGAAGTAGACCTTCGTGATGAGGGTGGAGTTCGCGGTGAGCGATCCGACCGCAAAGCGGAGCGTGGACGCGAAAAAGTTCCACGGCAACAATCCCGCGTAGACATAGATCGGATAGGGAACCTCGGTCTTGAGGTTGACCACGCGCGTGAAGATGAGCGAGAAGATCACCATATAGGTGACCGGCATCAACACGGACCAGCCGAAGCCCATGATGGTCTGCTTGTACCGCAGGAGCAGATCGCGGCGCACCAGAGAGAACATGAGTTCTCGATACGCGGCCAGCTCATGGAACATCTCACGCAGATCTGCGCGTAACGCGGACGGAGCGTCCGAGCGCGCAGCATTTTCGGAGATCTGGGGGGACGGCACGGGCATGCAATTCCTTACGGTGGGGGGGCGAGGATGATAATCCAGCCTCACGGCGAGCGGAAATGTGCCTCCTCTGTCCGCAGCGATCCCGGCGGGGCTGAGACCCGCGTGCTACGGTGCCGCCTGCCAAGCGAAGGAAGTATAGCCGCGGCGGGATCGAGGGCGCCTCGCAGCGCTCGCAATGCGTGCACCGCGCCGCGTTCGGCGGCAATCCGCTCGAGCCGCTGCTCCACCACTCGGTGAAGCCTGGGCCCTTGAACTCAGCCGGCTGACTCTGCACAATGCCGAGATGCGAAAAGTGATAGGGCTACTGGTCTCGCTCCTGTTGGGCATGAGCCTTGCCCGTCAGTCGATGGCCGCCCTCCCCCAGCCGGACGATCTGTCACCTCGACTCCCACTCTACTTCGAGAGTGA
>JANLOU010000280.1:0-3808 GCA_031366735.1 Candidatus Eiseniibacteriota bacterium | reverse complement strand
GACGGCGCGCCGGACTTCTGCCGGCACCTGGCGGCCTTTCGCGGCGCTGCGCTGTGATCGCGGCCGTGCGCTGGGCGGGAACACGCGCTTCTCGAGTTGCTCGACCAGCGTCGCGAGTCCGCGCTTGACCACCTCGGCGATGTCGCCGGAGGGCACCGCGTGCCCGAGCAATGCCTGCGCGTAACGCAGCAGATCGTGCGCCGACTGACCGAGCGTGAAGCGCACAACGAACCGCCCAGGCGAGAGTGGAGCAACCGTCGGGCGCGGCGGCGACGCCGATTCAACATGCCCCGGCGCAGGTTGAATAGCGAGTGCGTCGACTGGCTCCGAGCGCAGTGGATCGGTCGCGACGGTCACCTCGACAGCCTGCACCGTCGTCGGCACATCCGGACGCGGGAAGCGCTCCGTGAGCAGCAGAGCGATCTCCGCCTTCGTCCTGTGCTCGGCGGCCGCCAGCAGCCCATCCGCGGTCTCGCTCATCAAATGCGGCGCCAGCATGCCCACCGCGCTCAGGTGCAGCCGCCCCTCGGCCACCGCGGCGAAGATGCCAGGGAACTTCCGCGCCGCACGCGCCGCCTGGATGCGCTTGAGCGCGGAGTCCTCGGACATGTGCAGCTCGTGCACGCAGTACAGGTACATCGAGGGATACGCCGCGGGCAGGTAGAGCCGGCGCTCGTCGACCTCGGCGATGTGGGCCAGCAACTCGGCGGTCGTGGTGCGATCACACGCGAGGAGTGACTTCAGGCCATGCACCAACACATCGTCGGCAAGATGGAACAGCGAGTACGTCTTCATGGCGGACATCCGCGGGGGCGGGTCGCGGGGGCCGGGGGCGCGCGTACTTCATATCATGGCCATTCGCGACGCTCGTGCAGCCCGAATGAGCGCGGAACGCAAGCCAGCGCGAGAACTTTCGCGATGCGCCGCTCGCGGGGCCACGCGCACCCCGGCGCCGTGCGCTGCAGCTCAAACCAAAGCGGAGCCGCCGACTCGAGTCGGGCGCGCCTTCCAAAGTGGTCAAGCGAATTCTCGCCCGCTGAACACCCAGCGGCCGCGACTGCTCACCGTCTGATGCCGATCCACCGAAAGCGAGTCAGCGCGCCAGCCGTACCAATCGCGCATGGGCGACCGCGTCGCCAACCTCGAGTCGCGCCAGATACAGTCCCGGTGGGACGTTGTGGCCATCGTCGTGCCGGCCATCCCAACGAATGGCTTGTTCTCCCGCAGGCAGCGTCGCAACCACCAAGGTGCGCACTCGTCGCCCGCTCGCGTCGAACAGCACCAGTCGAACCGGCGCGCTCTGGCGAAGCGTGAAGCGTAACGCGCTGTGCGAGCCGAGCGGGTTGGGGAATGCCGTGAGCGCAAGCCGGGCCCCTTCATCCGCACCCGGCACCCCGACGAAGCTTGCGCTATCGGGGAGCACGATGCGCGCCGCGCTCGCGCTCAGGCCGATCGCATCGGTCGCGGTGAGCGAGACGCGGAAGCGGGTCGCGAGCGGCGCCCCCTCGCCCACATCGGCCACGAAGCTCCCCGTGGCGCCACTCACGCCGTCCACCAACACGCTCGTCTGCCCTGCGTAGAGTCGTTCCACGCGCCAGCGCAACTGTGCCGGCGGGAGCGCGCCCTGCTCGCGGTCGTCCGCGTGACCCGCGAACGCGATGGTCCCGCCGCTCACGAATCGCGACTCGCTCGCAGGGGCGTCGATCGTGGGCACCGGGGGCAGGTCGCCCACGACGATCCGCAGCGAATCGCGCCAGCTGATCGCGCCCTGCGCATCCCAGGCGGTGAGCCGCGCGTGGAAATCCCCGTTGCTCAGGTAGGTGTGCGAGGGGAACGCCACCGCCGAGGTATCGCCATCCCCGAAGTCCCACCGTAACGCGATGGCCTCCGCGTCGGGGTCGCGCGTGCCGCGGCAATCGAACTGCACCGTGAGCGGTGCGTCGCCGGCGTTGGGCAGGGCTGATGCCGCCACGATGGGGGCGCGATTGCCGGGGCGGAACACCAATCTGCGCACTTCGCCGGCGCCGGTGGTGTAGTACAGCGCGCCGTCGGTGCCTTCGGCCAGATCGATCGGTCCGAGCCCGGGTTGGGCATCGGCAACGGTGAGGAAGGGGAACTCGACCGCCCCCAGCGTGCCGCCCTCGCCGAGCGCGATCCGGCCCAGCGCGCAGCGGATGTGATCGAAGAAGAACAGGTTGCCTTGATACTGCTCCGGCAGTTGGGGACGCGTGAGGAAGGTGACTCCCACAATCGCCGCGCCCCCCTCGTGCGGGTAGGCGAACCACGGCGCCACGAAAGGCGCCGAGGAGCCCACGGCGCCTTCGAACAACGGCCAACCGAAGTTCGCTCCGCCGCCGCCCGTGTCGACCTCCTCGAACGCACTCGCGCCCACATCGGCGATGAACGGCGCTCCGCTTCCGGCGTGCAGGGCGAACCGGAACGGATTGCGCAGCCCGAGCTGGTAGACCTCGGGACGCCCCCACGGATGGCCCACGAACGGGTTGTCGGCGGGGATGCTGCCGTCGAGCCGAAGCCGCAACAGCTTGCCCGAGAGGTCGAGCGGATCCTGCGGCGCGCTGCCGCCGTCGCCATGTTCACCTGTGCTGACGAACAGATAGCCGTCAGAAGAGGCGCGCACGCAGCCCGCGACATGCGTCCCCAGGCCCGCGGAGATGCTATCGAGCAGCACCTGTTCGCTTGCAACCTCGAGCGTGTCGCCGCTCAGCGTGAAGCGGGAGACGCGCGAATAGTTGCCCGATGCGCGGCCGGTGAAGGGCGTGTAGCACGCATACACGAATGGCCGCACTGGAAAGTCAGGATCGATCGCAAGCCCGAGCAACCCCTGTTCGCCATTGGTCTGCACCGCCAGCGTCAGCGCGGGTTGCTGCAGGAGTGCGCCCGCCTGGAACAGCCGCACGACGCCATTCTTCTGAGCGATCAGGAAGCGTGGCCCGGTGAGCGGCGAGGCTTCGGGCAGGAATGCGAGGGCCGTCGGGACGGCGAGGCCACCCGCGACCGGAAGATCCATGAAGCCCGGCGGCAGGAACGCGGCGCGCCCAACAGCGGTGGGGGGCGCGAGCAGGGCCAGCATCGCGCTGAGCGCGGTCGGAACGCCAAGGAGCAGTCTTGAGTGGATACGCATGGGGGCTCCGATGAAGCTCGGCGTGGGCGATGACGCCTCGCCGAGGTCCCATGAGTGTACCAAGCCCGGCGCTCAGCGCACGGCGGCAGCATGCCGGCCCGGTGTGGCTCCACCTGCCGAGGACGGGACGAATGCCCCGGCCAGCCGGTCGTAGGATTGGGTGGTCAGGTGGATGCCGGAGGCCAGCGCTTCCACCTGCCCGCCCGTGGCGCTGTATTTGGGGAAGATGAAGATGCAGCCCCGACTACTCGCCGCCACGGTTCCGTTCGCCACGAGCAGCACATCTCCCGCCAGTCCGACCAAAGCGCCGACATTGCGCCCCACATGGGAACCCTCAAGGGTCAGCCACACCACTTCGCTCGTGGGGACGACCTTTCGGGCCGCTGTCATCTGGGTGATCCCGTGCCCGCTGTCGCCCACCTGCACGACCAGAGCGAGTTGCGAGGGAAGAGCGCCGCTGGCATCGAGTGCGGCGATCGACTCGCCGTTCCACTCGCGCCCGTTCGGCCCGCGCAGCGTGCGTACGCCGGACAACCGCACGCGTTTGGCCGGCCCGCCCTCGAGCGGCTCCACCACGATGCTGCGATAGTGGTAGCCCACGAACCGCCCGCGCCACTCGCCGCTCGAGTCCACCACGGTCACTTCCTCTCCCGGGCGCACACTCTC
>JANLOU010000274.1:0-5529 GCA_031366735.1 Candidatus Eiseniibacteriota bacterium | reverse complement strand
AGCTGCGCGGCGACGCGCCGCCGCGCGCGCCCGCGGCCGCGCCGTCGATGGGCGCGCCGACCCTCGACGACGTCGCCGAGCGGCCGCCGCACATCGTGTTTACCGACGCGATGCGCGCGTTCTCCCGCAAGGTCGTCGGCGGCGAGACCGACCCCTGGCGAATCACGCAGAAGCTGTACGCCGCCGTGGACAAAGTGCCGTGGGCCGGCGCGCTGGAATACTCGACCATCCCCAATATCGGCGACTACGCGCTGCACGCCGGCCACGCCGATTGCGGCCAGCAGACGCTGTTGCTGATCACGCTGCTGCGGCTCAACGGCATCCCGGCGCGCTGGCAGTCGGGAATGGTCTTTTCCGATGGGGACTACGACGACCTGCACGACTGGGGCTGGGTGCATGTCGCGCCCTGGGGCTGGATCCCGATGGACGTGACCTTCGGCCGGCTCGACGACCCCGATCCGGCCATCGCCAGCTTCTATCTCGGCGGGCTGGACGCCTACCGCCTCGCGTTCAACGACGACTACGGCCGCCAATTCGTGCCAGCGAAGCGGCATCCGCGCTCCGACACCGTCGACTCGCAGCGTGGCGAGGTCGAGTGGCGCGGCGGCAACCTGTACTACGACACGTGGGACTACACCTTCGTGGCGACACCACAACCATGAGCACCACACGGGGAGAGACCATGAGAAGCACCACCCGCAACTTGCGCAAATCCGCACTCTGCATGGCCATGGGTCTGTGCCTCGCGTCGCTCGCCGCGCCGGTGCTGGCGCAGAGCGTCACCGGCGCAGTGGCCGGCCACGCGCGGCCGGGCGCGCAGATCACCATCACCAACGAGGCCACCGGGCTCCGCCGCATGGTCACGGTGGGCGCCGACGGTAATTACCGCATCGGCCAGCTGCCCCCGGGTAATTACACCGTCGCTGCGGGCGGACCCCCGGTGGCGGTTGCTGTGTCGCTCGGCGGCACCACCACGGTCAACCTCGACAGCAGCGGCGTGGCGAAGCTGGGCACCGTGCAGGTTGTCGGGTCCCGTATCGTCAACCGCGTCGATGTCCGCACGACGGAAGCGTCGACCAACCTCAGGCGATCCGAACTTGCGCGCCTGCCGGTCGACCAGACGCTTGCGTCGGTGGCGCTGCTCGCCCCCGGCGTCGTCGCCACGGGCGCAACCTTCGGCGGCCTGACCTTCGGCGGCGCCTCGGTCGCGGAGAACGTCACCTACATCAATGGGCTGGACGTGACCGACCTGTATCGACGTCAGGGCTTCTCGACCGTGCCGTATGCGTTCTTCGAGGCGTTCCAGGTAAAGACCGGCGGTTACTCCGCTGAATTCGGCCGCAGCACGGGCGGCGTTATCAACGCGGTGACGCGCTCGGGTGGAAACGAGTTCCACGCCGGCGCCGAAGCCACGATCCAGCCCGCGGCGTGGGCGTCCTCTAGGAAGGACCACTTCCACAAGGACGGCACGATCGACGAGCGCGACCGCACGAGCCGCGACGAGAACCCGCTGTACAAGCTGAATCTCTGGGCGTCCGGCCCGATCGTGAAAGACCGCCTGTTTTTCTTTGCCATGGTCGAGAAGCGGAACAACGACTCCAGGGACGTCGACACCACAGAAGCCTGGAAAACGAAAAACGACAACAATTTTTGGGGAGCCAAGCTCGACTGGCACCTCAACGACGACCACCTGATTGAATTCCTGGCGTTCTCCGACAAGGCGGACTCAACCACGGATTCCTACGATTACGACTGGAACGCCAAGACTTACAGCGCCTCAACGGGCCAATCGACCGACCAGTCCGGTGGCGACAACTGGTCGCTGACCTACACCGGAAACTTCTCCGATAATTTCGTCGCGAAGCTGCTCTACGGTGTCAACAAGCGCAGTTCCCTCGGCGGGAGCCCTTGGGATGCGGGGTGCAGCATCGTTCGCCTGGCTGGCTCGTACATCGCGAAGTTCCCGGATCCGGGCAAGGAAGGCTGCCACCCGAGCAACGACAGCGTCAGCACGCGTTACGACGAGCGCGACGCGGCCCGCATCGACTTCGAGTGGACCCTCGGCGACCATCTGCTGCGTTTCGGCGCCGACCAGGAAATCATGGATTCGGACAGTACGGTGTTCTACCCGGGCGACGGTGTGAGCTACGAGGCGCAGGGCGCGACCCCGGGCAGCCTGCTTGCCAACAACGCCGTCGTGCCCGCGGGCGTGCAGGCGATTATCGATGCGCGCCGCTACATCACTGGAGCGCCGATCGAGACGAAGGCGCAGGCCTTCTACGTCGAGGACAACTGGAGCATCACGACGAACTGGCTGCTGGTGATCGGACTGCGCGCCGACAAGTTCCACAACTAGATCGCGTCGGGCGGCACCTTTGCCAAGGCGGACTTCAGCGACATGATCTCGCCACGCGTCGGTTTCAGCTGGGACATGAACGGCGACGGCACCGTCAAACTGTTCGGCAACGCCGGTCGCTACTACCTGCCGCTGACCAACAAGCTGGCCGACTACTTCGGCGGCGGCACAACCGACGAGCACACCTACTACGCGCTCCTCGGCTGGGTGCCGCGCACCGATCCCGTCAACGGCAGCAGCTACCTGTTCCCCGACCTGGGCGCACAGATTGGCCCCGTCTACACGGATGGAAACGTCCCCGCCCCGACCGATGTACGCACGGAAGTCTCGCGCGACCTGAAGATGGTGCACCAGGATGAGTACATCCTCGGCTTCCAGCAGGCGATCGGCCCGGCGTGGTCGTACGGCATCAACGCCACCTACCGCATCGTCGACAATGCCGTCGAAGACACGCGCATCAACCACCTGCCGGGCTGCCCGGGCTATTCGAGCTTCCCGATCATCAATCCGGGCGACACCAATACGCTGTTCTGCGAGGAAACGGGACAGTACGTGACCTTCGACAGCTCGGTGGACGGCTACATCGCGCGCGGTAGCGGCGCGGTACTGGGCTACAAGAAGCCGCGGCGCACCTACAAGTCGGTCGAACTGCAGCTCGATCGCGCCTGGGACGACAAATGGGCGTTCAACGCCAGCTACCTCTGGTCCTGGTCGGACGGCAACATCGAAGGCCCGGTCAATTCCGACCTCGGCTACGCGGACACGAACCTCGTGCAGTTCTACGACCATCCCGCCGTCAACGAACGCTACGGCGTGTTGTTTAACGACCATCGCCACCAGATCAAGATGCGCGGCAGCTACAAGCTCAACGAAATGTGGGATTTCGGTGCCACGTTCTACGCCATCTCCGGCGGCCCGATCACGGCCTATGGCGTGCGTTGGCCGAACGACAATCGCAGTGCCGGCGGCCCGGGCGAATTCAGCGGCGGCGGCTCTGGCTGGCTGTGCACGGGCGGCTGCGGCAGCTACCTGACGCGCCAATTGGTCTACACGCCGCGCGGCGCATTTGGTCGCATGCCCTGGGTGATGGACACCGGCGTTAGCGTGACGTGGACCCTGCCGTTGGAGGACATCGACCTCAAGGCGCGCCTGTCGATCTTCAACCTGTTCAACCGGCAGTCGGTCGTCAACGTGCATTCCCGCTACGAGGGCGCACCGGGCGTCAAGCTCCCGCACTTCGGCGAAGGTACCGTCTGGCAGTCGCCGCGCTACATGCAACTGGTCGTTACCTACAACTTCTGAGCGGAACCCCCGCGGCGGCCCGCTTGTCGGGCCGCATCTTTTTGCTCGGTCAAATGTGATCTCCGTCGACGCGTGGAGGGATGGACGATGGATGCGATGAAAAGAGCGCGATCCGTGCTGGGCGTGCTGTCGCTCCTGGGCGCCTTCAGCGCTGCATTGGCCGAGGACGCCCGGCCGGCGAATGGTCAGCCTGGCGGTCGCGGGCTCATCACGATCGACACGCACGTGGACATCCCCGACGCGTACATGCGCGAGCCGCGCTTCGATGTCGGCCGCGACAGCGTCCTCAAGGTGGACCTCGGCAAGATGGAGCGGGGCGGGCTCGACGCCGCCTTCTTCGTCATTTTCGTCGAGCAAGGCGCGCTCGACGCCGCTGGCTACACCCGCGCAGTCGCGGTCGCAGACAACAAGTATTCGGCGATCGAGAAACTGGTCGCGGGCTATCCGGGGCGCATACGCTTGGCGCGCACGCCGACCGACGTTCGGCGCAACAAGGCCGATGGCGTGCTGTCGGCGCTGATCGGCATCGAGAACGGCTATTCGCTGGGTCACGACCTGGCACGACTCGACGCGGCCTATGCGCGCGGCGCGCGCTATCTAGGCGTCGTGCACGTGGGCAACAACGATCTGTGCGGCAGTTCGGCTCCCGATGCGAAGCGCGGCGACGTGCCCGACGCCGGGCTGAGCGATTTCGGTGCGCAGGCGGTGGCGCGGGCCAACGCGTTGGGCATGATGGTGGACATCTCGCACGCCTCGGACGCCTGCATCGCCGACGTGTTGCGCGTAGCGCGCGCGCCGGTGATCGCATCGCACTCGTCGGCGCGCGCGCTGGTGGCGCACCCGCGCAACCTCACCGATGCGCAGCTGCGCGGTATCGCGGCGACTGGAGGCGTCGCGCAGGCCGTGGCTTACAAGGAATTCGTCAAGGCCGATCCGGGTCGCCTGGCCGCCGAGGAGGCACTGCAAAAGGCGGTGGCGACGACGGCGGGCGACACCGACTGGGACAGTGAGAAGCACGGCTACCGCGACGACTACGTGCGCGGAATGGCAGACATCGACGCGCACTCTCCGCTGGCCACGCTGGACGAATACGTAGCGCACATACGGCACATGGTGTCGGTGGCCGGGATCGGGCACGTCGGCATCGCGTCGGACTTTGACGGCGGCGGCGAAGTGGACGGCTGGCGCGACGCCAGCGAGACCCGCAACGTCGCGGTTTCGCTTCGGCGACATGGCTTCAGCGACGCGCAGATCCGGGCGCTGTGGGGCGGAAACCTGCTACGCACCTGGACTGCGGTCGAGGCGGCCGCGTCGAAGATCGGTCATGCGGGCACTGCATCGACTCGCGCGCCATCCGCGTTTATAGCGACTCGTGCATCATCAGCGGCCACGGCCACGGCCACGGCCACGGCCACGGCGACGGCGACGGCGACGGCGACGGCGACGGCCGCGCCGGAACGCACGGTCGAGGACATCGTGGATGCCGTCGTTGCGCGCTATCACCTCCCGGGCATCGCGGTCGGCGTGATCCAGGACGGCCGCGTCACGAACGTGGTCACGCGCGGCGAACTCGTCGCCGGTTCCGGCCGCAAGGTCACGCCGGATAGCCTGTTCAAGATCGCCTCCAACAGCAAAGCCATGACCGCCACCGTGCTCGCGCGCCTGGTGCAGGCCGGCAAGCTGCGCTGGGACGATCCGGTGGTGAAGCATTTGCCGGGGTTCCGCATGCAGGACCCCTGGGTGACGCAGCACATCCTGGTACGCGACTTGCTGGTGCACAACAGCGGCCTGCCCGAAGGCGGCGGCGACCTGATGCTGTGGCCGGAACCGAACGAGTTCACCCGCGCCGACATCCTCGCCGGGCTGGCGCA
>JANLOU010000226.1:0-4345 GCA_031366735.1 Candidatus Eiseniibacteriota bacterium | reverse complement strand
GCGCCCAGTTGCCGCGAGCCACGAACTGCTCCACGCGCCGCGAGGCCGGCAGCGTCAGGCGCACCGTACGCGCCGCCGAGGAATCACTGTTCACGACCAGCAAGTGAGGCATGCCGAGTGAATCCACGAAGGTCCCCAGCGCAACGCGACCCTCGACCTCGAGCACCACGCTGTCGGGCGCGAACGCGGTGCCGCCCAAGGGAACGGAACCTGCGTGCTCGGTCGTGAGCCATTGCAACCCCGCCAGCGTCTCGCCGATCGGTAACGCCCGCGCATTGAGCGACTTCACGCTCTCGTACAAGGGCGTCCGCGCGCCGCTCCCCCACTCGATCATGGCGGGCTGCCACTGCCAGAAAGTGTCCGGCGCAGGCGTCCAGTAGGTGAAGTAGCCAATGCCGCGCGTGCCATAGGCGAGCCAGTGGCCCACCTGCCAGCTCAACAACTCGCGTGTCATCGGACGATAACCTCGGTGCTGCACCAACTGCACGATGCCCCAGAAGGGCAGGCCGCGCTCGCGCGCCACCGACGCCAGCCCCGCGACATTCTCCACGAACCAACCGCGATCGCCGCCAAGCAGGAAGTCGTAGTGGTCGTTGCACAGCACCACGGGCTTGACCGTATCGGCGTAGGCGCGCGTGTCGGCCAGGAACGCCTCGCGCGTGGCGTAGTGCATGCGCCCGTATAAGTTGTTCCACGCAGGATGCGCGGGGTCGCGCGCGCGCAGCACGGCGAACAGGTTCGACAACCACGCGTAGTCCACGGG
Source organism: Candidatus Eiseniibacteriota bacterium (assembly GCA_031366735.1). Lineage (GTDB taxonomy): Bacteria > Eisenbacteria > RBG-16-71-46 > RBG-16-71-46 > RBG-16-71-46 > CAIXRL01. The sequence goes on along the minus strand of JANLOU010000226.1, from coordinate 3,582 downwards.
GCCGGGCTCGTCGCCCAGATAATAGCCCAGGAAGCTGGGCTCCCCGGCGTAATCCGCGGCAATGGTATCGACCACGGCGTTGGTCGAAGGGTATCCGAGTTCGACCCGATCGAGCCGCTGGTCGAGGATCAGGTTCCGCACTCCCAGATTGCGCGTGTACTGCAGCCGCAGCCGGTTCTCCGCCAGCGAGCCGATGTCCTCCCACGCCAGCACGGTCAGGTTGAAGCCCGCCTCGGCCAGTTCGGCGTAGCGCGCTGCCGTGGTGGACTCACGCGGCGGGCTGACCCATCCGAACAGCGCGAATCGGGGCAGCGCCGAGGTCCCCGCGAGCGCGCTCCCGCTCGCAGCGGACCCGGCGACCACTCGAGCGGATACCGGCAGCCGGTCGCCGCTCCCCGTGGCAGCCAGCAGCAAGACGGCGGCACTCCCGATCCAGAGCACACTTCGCACCCGAGCCCACTCCTGCCCTCGTCTTGAATCCGGGGGGGCTTTCCTCTAGCTTGCCCCCGTGCTCGAACGATTGCGTGGCCTCCTTCTGGGAGGCCGTAAGAACCTATTCGACCCGAAGATCCACCACCAACTCGCGTTGGTGGCTTTCTTCGCTTGGGTCGGCCTCGGCAGCGACGGTCTTTCGTCGTCGTCGTATGGCCCCGAGGAAGCTTTCCTCACGCTGGGCCACCATACCCACTTGGCACTGTACCTGACCGTGGCGATGGTGCTCACGGTCTTCCTCATCAGTGCCTCATACACCCAGATCATCGAGTTGTTCCCAAGTGGAGGCGGTGGCTACCTGGTCGCCACCAAGCTGCTCGGGACCACCCCCGGCGTCATCTCGGGGGGCGCGCTGGTGGTGGACTATGTGCTCACCATCGCCATCTCGGTGGCCTCGGGCATCGACGCCATCTTCTCGTTCCTTCCCGCCGCCTACATCCCATGGAAACTCCCCGCCGAGATCGGGATCGTGGTGGGACTCACCGCGCTCAACCTGCGTGGGGTGAAGGAATCCGTCGCGGTCCTGATGCCCATCTTCGTGGCGTTCGTGGTCACGCACTTCGCGCTGATCCTGGTGGGGATCCTGCCGCACATGGGCGAGATGCATCTGCTGGTGGGCGCCACCATGCAGGACACCAACACGGCGGTGAAGGAGTTGGGCGGGTTCGGCGTGATCGGCTTGTTCCTCACGGCCTACTCGCTCGGAGGCGGCACTTTCACCGGGATCGAGGCGGTCTCGAACAGTACCGCGATGTTGCGCGAACCCCGCGTCGAGACTGGCAAGAAGACCATGGCTTACATGGCCATCTCGCTCGCCTTCACGGCCGGCGGCGTCCTGTTCTGTTACCTGTTGAACGGCGTCACCCACGAGCCCGGCCGCACGCTGAACGCCTCGCTCTGGACCACGCTCACCGCGGGCTGGCAGATCGGCGGGTTCGAGATCGGACCGGCGCTGGTCGTCTTCACACTGCTCGCCGAAGGTGCGCTGCTGTTCGTCGCGGCGCAGACCGGATTCCTCGCCGGCCCGGCCACACTCGCGGCCATGGCGGTGGACAACTGGGTGCCCAAGCGATTCGCGCACCTATCCGAACGCCTCGTGACGCAGAACGGCATCATCACGATGGGCCTCGCCGCCATCGCCACGCTGATCTATACGGCGGGTGCGGTGAAGATCCTTGTCGTCATGTACTCCATCAATGTGTTCCTGACCTTCACGCTGTCGCAGTTGGGCATGGTGCGCCACTGGTGGAACACGCGCAGGACCCAGCAACACTGGCGGCGGCGATTCCTCCTGGCGGGTCTGGGAACGCTGGTGACGGGCGGCATCCTGATCGTGACCGCAGTCATCAAGTTCAAGCACGGCGGCTGGATCACGCTGTTGGTGACCGGCGCGTTCGTGGGGCTGTGCGTACTGGTCCGACGCCACTACAACCATGTGCGCACGGTGCTGCGCAGCCTGGACGATGTCCTCACCGATCTGCCCATGCCCCAACGCGATGAATCGGCGGAGCTGGCGCCCGATGGGCCCACGGCGGTCGTGTTGGTCGAATCCTATGCTGGGCTTGGCATCCACACGCTGCTCAGCGTGCAGCGCATGTTCCCGCGGCATTTCAAGAATCTCGTGTTCGTGTCGGTGGGCTTGGTGGACTCCGGCCAGTTCAAGGGCACCGAGAGTGTGCATGCGTTAGAGGCGAAGGTGCGTAAGGATCTGGAACTCTATGTCGATCTGGCGCAGCGCATGGGGTTCTACGCGGAGTACCGCTACACGCTGGGCACCGACCTGATCGAGGAACTCGAGCAGATCTGCAAGGATCTCCAGAAGGAGTTCCGGCGCTCCATGGTGTTCGCCGGCCAGCTCGTGTTCCAACGCGAGACCCTGTTCACGCGGACCCTGCACCACGAGACCGCGTTCTCGATCCAGCGTCGCCTCCAGTTCGCCGGCATCCAGGTGGTCATCCTGCCGATCCGAGTCTGGGAGCAGAAGAAAACCGCGTAAGGAGCTGTCATGATCCCGATCGACCTGTCTGGCAAGCACGCGCTCGTCCTGGGCGTCGCGAATCACCGCAGCATCGCGTGGGCCATCGCGTCGAAGGTGCACGCGGCCGGCGCGGCGCTCTGCCTCACTTACGCGAACGAGCGGATGCGCCCCGGAGTCGAGGAACTGGCTGCGACCCTGCCGGGCTGCTTCACGATGGAATGCGATGTCACGAATGACGCGCACATCGATGCGGTCATGCAGACCCTGAGCGACCGCTGGGGCTCGTTGGAGTACCTCGTGCACGGTGTGGCCTACGCGAACAAGGACGACCTCGAGGGCACCTTCGTCGCCACCTCGCGCGAGGGCTTCCGCTTGGCGTTGGAGGTCAGCGCGTACTCGCTACTGAACATCACGAACCGCGCATTACCCTTGCTCGAGAAACATGGCGCCTCGATCATCTCGATGTCGTTCCTCGCGGCCGAGCGCGCGGTGCCCGCCTACAATGTCATGGGGAGCGCCAAAGCGGTGCTGGAGCAGTCCACGCGCCAGCTGGCCTACGAGCTGGGACCCCGCAACATCCGGGTCAATGCGGTCAGTGCCGGTCCCTTGAACACGCTGGCCGCCCGCGGCATCAGCGGTCTGACGGGCAAGCTCAAGCAGCACGCCGACCGCGCGGCCCTGCGGCGCAACATCACCAAGGAAGAGGTCGGCAACGCCGCGCTGTTCCTGCTCTGCGACCTTTCCAGCGGCATCACGGGCGAGGTGATGTATGTGGACGCCGGCTACCGCATGATGGGCGGCTGAGCCGAGGCGTTCGCCGCGGCAGAACAGCCGGTCCCAGTCCGTCGGGGCCGGCTTTTTCATGTTCCTTCGCGCCTCCCCCAGCCGCTAGACTCCATCCTGCGAGGCACGCCGTTCTTCGCCGCGCCCGCCCGCTCTGAGGAGGTCCCATGCGTCGCGTCGCTTTCCCCTACCTGCTCGCGCTGGCATTGCTCCCTGCGTTGCCACCGTCGGCCACTGCCGTGGGGCTCAACCTTCGCTGGAATGCCTGCGGGGCAGAAGGCGTGTCGAGCCTGGCGTTCGCCTGCAACACCAACACGGGAAGCGATCGG
>JANLOU010000187.1:0-2539 GCA_031366735.1 Candidatus Eiseniibacteriota bacterium | reverse complement strand
GGGTCAGCGGCTCGCCGCGGGCGCCGGTGTGCCAGTCATCTCGACCGGCGAGATGCTGCGCGAAGCTGTCGCGAAGCAGACGCCGCTCGGCATCAAGGCCAAGGTACAGATGGACACCGGGCAACTCGTGCCGGACGATGTGATCATCGGGATCGTACGGGAGCGCACGCTCCAGCCGGACGCCCTTCGGGGCTTCGTACTGGACGGATTCCCCCGCACGGTGCCGCAGGCGGATGCACTCGAGAGCACCCTCAAGGAACGAGGGCTGGAGCTCCACGCAGTGCTCAGCCTGTCGGCTCCCGAGGATGAACTCGCCAAGCGCATGTTGCTTCGGGGTCGGTCGGATGATTCCACGGAGACGGTCCGCAAGCGGCTGCAGGTCTACCGCGAGCAGACTGCCCCCCTTATCGAGTACTATCGGCGGCTCGACCGCCTGAGAGAGATCAACGGCGTCGGGAGCATGGACGAGATCCAGTCCCTGATGTTGGCGGCGATCGGTCGAGAAGCCTGACCGCCGTGGTGTACACGAGGAGTCGAGAAGAGATCGAGCGCATCCGGGCAGCGGCCCAGATCGTTGCGATGACACTTCGGGAGGTCGGCAAGGCCGTCCGCCCGGGGGTGACCACCGCAGAGTTGGACGAGTTGGCGGAGAGTTTCATCCGGGACCATGGCGCGAGGCCGGCGTTCAAAGGCTACCGCGGCTTCCCGGCTTCGATCTGTCCGTCGGTGAATGATGAAGTGGTCCACGGCCTCCCTGGCCCGCGCGAGTTGCGCGAGGGCGATCTGCTCGGGGTGGATGTGGGAGTGGAGTTGCAGGGGTTCTACGGCGATGCGGCGCTCACATTCCCGGTGGGAGTGGTCAGCGACGAAGCAGTGAAGCTCCTGAAGATCACGCGCGAGTCCCTCATGCAGGGTATCGCGCAGGCCCGCGCGGGGAACCGCGTGGGCGACATCTCGCACGCGGTGCAGTCGTTCGTCGAGCGCAACGGCTTCTCAGTCGTGAAGGCGCTGGTCGGACACGGCATCGGGCGCGAGATGCATGAAGAACCGGCGGTGCCGAACTTCGGGCCGCCGGGCCGGGGCCCTCGGCTCATGACCGGCTTGGTGCTGGCGATTGAACCGATGGTCAATGTCGGCGGACACGAGGTGGTCACGCGGTCCGACGGCTGGACGGTGGCAACGAAGGATGGGAGCCTCAGCGCTCACTTCGAGCACACCGTGGCGGTGGGTGCGGATGGTCCCGAGATCCTCTCGGTGCTTCCGGACGCAGAAGGGTAGAGGTTCAACGGATTGGCGAAAGAAGAAGGCATCCAGGTCGAGGGCACCGTGGTCGAGGCGCTCCCGAACGCGACATTCCGCGTGGAGCTCGAAAACGGCCACCGGCTACTCGCCCACATCTCGGGCAAGATGCGGATGCATTTCATCAAGATCCTTCCGGGTGACAAAGTGACGGTGGAACTCTCGCCGTACGACCTGTCGCGAGGACGGATCACTTATCGATACAAGTAGTCGTCGGGACCGCGGACTCGCCGCGGATGCGACGTAGAGCAGGCGGCGGTATGCCGCCGAAGCAGTCAGGCGCGTGAGCCCGACTCCCGCGCCGGGAGAGAATCCATGAAGGTTCGTGCGTCCGTGAAGAAGATCTGCGAGCACTGCAAGGTCGTGCGTCGCAAGGGTGTGATCCGCGTGATCTGCAGCCGCAATCCGCGGCACAAGCAACGCCAGGGTTGAGGGAGGCTGACAGTGGCTCGTATTGCAGGAATCGATCTTCCGACCGAGAAGCGTATCGAGGTTGCTCTCACTTACATCTACGGGATCGGCCCGACGACCGCCAAGAAGTTGGTGGTGGCGGCCGGGGTGAACCCCGACACACGCGTCAAGAACCTCAGCGATGAGGATGCCGGCAAGCTGCGAAGCCTGATCGAGCGCGAGCATAAGGTCGAAGGCGCGCTGCGCAGCGAGATGGCGATGAACATCAAGCGCCTGATGGATATTGGTGCTTACCGAGGGTTGCGTCACCGTCGAGGTCTGCCGGTGCACGGACAGCGTACAAAGACCAATGCGCGTACGCGTAAGGGTCCCAAGAAGACGGCGGGCGCAAAGCCGAAGCCGAAGGTCAGCGGCAAGAAGGGCTGAGAAGGCGGCACGCGTGAACGCGTCCCCCCAGGAGGTCTCGAGTGGCTGAAGTCAAGAAGGGCAAGAAGCGCGACCGCAAGGTGGGCACCAACGGTGTGGCCCACGTGCAGGCGAGCTTCAACAATACGATCATCACGATCACGGACATGGACGGCAACGTCATCAGCTGGGGCTCGGCCGGTAAGGTCGGCTTCAAGGGATCGCGTAAGAGCACGCCATTCGCTGCCCAGGTGGCAGCGGAAGGTGCGGCTAAGGAAGCGATCAATCTCGGTCTCAAGCGCGTCGAGGTCTGGGTGAATGGCCCCGGCGCAGGTCGCGAAGCCGCGATCCGTGCGCTGCAGGCCACGGGTCTCGAGATCTCAGCGATCAAGGACGTCACTCCCATCCCGCACAACGGTTGCCG
>JANLOU010000601.1:0-3071 GCA_031366735.1 Candidatus Eiseniibacteriota bacterium | reverse complement strand
CCCGCACGGGGCGGCGCGCGCCCCCCCCGCGCCCCGCGTCCAGTTGGGGGGCCGCCCATGCGGCCACACGGAGGTTGACCATGAAGTCCCCCGCCTTGTCGCGGATCGCGGCAGCACTGTTGGTGATGTCGCTCGGGCTGCCCGGCTGCGCGCCCAAGCAGGACAAGCCGGGCGGCGCCAGGACACTGGTCGTGTGGATGCAGATGGACCCCGAGGAGCGCGCGCGTTTCGAGAAGAACCTTGCCGATTACCAGGCCACGCATGCGGGCATCACGGTCCAGGCGGTGCCGTATGACACCGAGAACCTGCGCCAGACCTTCCAGACCGCTGCGGCCGGCGGGAGCGGGCCTCAACTGATCTTCGGCCCCTCGGACCAGATCGGGCCGCTCTCACTCCTCCAATTGCTCAAGCCACTCGACACCGTGATGCCCGCGGGTTTCTTCGACCGCTTCGTGCCGCAGTCGCTCGATACGCTGGATGGCCATCTGTGGGCCGCGCCGGACCAGGTGGGAAACCACCTGATGCTCTGCTTCAACCGGGCGTTGGTGAAGGACGCCCCCAGGAACGCCGAGGAGTTCCTCCGCATCGCGAAAGCGCAGACCCGCGATGGTCGCTACGGGTTCGCCATGAATGTCGGCGAGCCTTACTGGCTTGCCCCGTTCCTCGCCGGCTTCGGCGGCTGGGTCATGGATGGCCAGAGCCAGCCCACGCTCGATACGCCCCAGATGCGCGAGGCTCTCGCCTACCTCGCCGACCTCAAGAACAAGCAGGGCATCATGCCGCGGGAGTCCGATTACCAGGTGGCCGAGACGCTCTTCAAAGAGGGCAAGGCGGCCATGATCGTGAACGGTCCGTGGTCGTGGTCGGGCTATCGCAAGGCGGGCATTGACCTGGGGATCGCGCCGATCTGGACGCTCCCGAACGGCAGGGCAGGCGTGCCGATGACCGCGAGCAAGGGTTACTCGATCAATGTGAATGTGAAGGACTCCGAACTGCCTGCCGTGATCGACCTGGTCACTTATCTCACTTCACCCCAAGCCGAGTTGCGCGAGGCCACATCACTGGGCGTGCTGCCCAGCCACAAGGACGCGTGGGCCGATGCCGCGATCCAGAATGACCCCTTCCTCAAGCTCTCCCAGCAGGGGTTCGAGGCCGGCCGCCGCATGCCAGTGGTGCCGGAGATGCGCGTGATCTGGGATGTCATGCGTCCAGGCCTGCAGCAGGTGATGAATGGTTCCAAGCAGCCCGCCGCTGCCGCCCGAGAGATGCAGGCAGCCGCCATGCAGCAGATCGCCAGCATGAAGCGCTGAGCCCAGCATGCTGCGCGCTGCAAGACGATTCCCCTATCTCCTGCTCGCCCCCGCGCTGATCGTGATGCTGGCGGTGGTGTTGTTCCCATTGCTCTACAACTTCTACCTCGCGTTCCGGAACATGAGCCTCTACCACTTCCGGGATCACACCTTCGTCGGGCTCGAGCAGTTCCGCCTCATCCTCGCGGAACCCACTTTCTACCAACTGCTCGGCAAATCGCTCATCTGGACTTCGGTGAATGTCGTCGGGCATGTGGCCTTCGGGGTGCTACTGGCCATGCTGCTGAGCGGCCCCGTGCTGGGCAAGTCGGTCTTCCGCACGCTGTTGATCCTGCCGTGGGCCATGCCGCAGTACATCTCGGCGCTCACCTGGCGCGGCATGTTCAACTACGAGTACGGGGCCGTGAACCTGATTCTCAAGCAGTGGTTCCACCTGCCCGCGATCCCCTGGCTGTCCGACCCGTTCTGGGCATTCTGCGCGCCGATCATCACGAACATCTGGCTTGGCTTCCCGTTCATGATGGTGGTTTCGCTCGGCGGCCTCACGGCGATTCCCAAGGAACTCTACGAAGCCGCAGACCTGGATGGCGCAGGGGCGTGGCAGAAGTTCTGGAACATCACGGTCCCGGGCCTTGCCCCAACGCTCGTGCCCGCCATCCTGTTGGGCACCATCTGGACCTTCAACAACATGCTCGTGGTGTGGCTCGTCTCGAACGGCGGGTTGCCCGCGGACAGCACGCACATCCTCGTCACCTACATCTATAAAGTGGCGTTCACCTACTCGCGTTACTCCTATGCTGCGGCCCTGTCGGTGGTGGTGTTCGTCATCCTGCTCGGGTTCGTGATGTATGTGCTGCGTCGGACCGCCAGCGCCGAGGAGGCCACGGGATGAGCGAGCATGTCCCGATCCGATGGACGCCCGGGCGTCTGTTCGTGCACGCGTTCCTCACGCTGTTCACGCTGGCCACGGTCTATCCCATCCTCCAGATCATCACGATCTCGCTGCGACCCTCGGACCAGCTGTATTCCACCTCGTTGGCCATCATCCCTCCTGGGGCTTCGCTGCGGGCCTACCAGGTGATGCTGTTCGAGAAGCCGTTCCTGCTCTGGCTGCGGAACTCGTTCCTCATTTCCGCATCCGTGACCGTGTTCGGAGTCGTGCTCGCCTCCACTTCGGCCTACGCACTGTCACGCTTCCGCTTCCCGGGTCGGGCATTCGGGCTGTATGTGTTCCTGCTCACCCAGATGTTCCCGGCCACCATGACCATGCTGCCGCTGTATGTGCTCCTACGCAGTCTGCACCTGTTGGATCAGTTCGCTGGTTTGGCGTTGGCGTACACCGCAACCGCGCTGCCGTTCTGCGTGTGGACCATGCGTGGGTACTACGACACCATCCCGGTGGAGCTGGAGCAGGCGGCCCTGATCGACGGCTGCAGCCCGTGGGAAGCCTTCACGAAGATCACGCTCCCGCTCGCGACTCCCGCGCTGGCGATCACCGCGCTGTTCTCGTTCATGGCGGCGTGGTCGGAGTTCCTTGTTGCCCGAATCGTGGTCTCGCAGCAGGCCATGTACACACTGCCGCTGGGGCTTGAGAGTCTTGCAGGACAGTTCCAGACCGAATGGGCGAACTATGCTGCGGGCAGCCTGCTGGTGTGCATCCCGGTGATGGTGCTGTTCGTGGTGCTCAACCGCTCGATCGTGAGCGGACTGTCCTTGGGCGGCGTGAAGGGCTGAATCGGGTAGGCGGGGTGGTTAGCCGGG
>JANLOU010000133.1:0-12758 GCA_031366735.1 Candidatus Eiseniibacteriota bacterium | reverse complement strand
GATCAGGTCATCCTCGTCGCCTCGGTAATTGATGGCGATACGGTTCGCGAGCGGAATCTGGTTGGCCGAGTTCTGCAACAGATTGACCTTGATGCGGTCCGACAACTGCCCCTCGAGGCGGATATCGAGATCCTGTTGCATGTCGAGTGAGGGGAACAGGCTCTTGCGCTGCCCCAGCAAGCCGGTCTGCTGATTGGTCCAATTGCTGGTGCCGGAGAGCCGGATGCTCTCGGAGCCCGAGACATTCAGCGCCGGCCCTCCCGGGCCAAGGATGCTCTGGATGCGCTTGGGCAACTGCACGGGGATCGGCAGCGAGAGCCCCTGTCGTTGCGCCGTGGCGTTGCTGCCGAGCGAGTTGAGGTTCGCCCGGGAGCGTTCCGCCCAACGCTCGCGGAACTGTCTGGCCATCGCCTCACGGCTATAGGTGGCGAGCGGCACGCGCTGCCCTTCGCCCAGCCGAACCTCACCCACCTCGACGCCCCAGGTGTAGTCGCCGCTCGCCGCGTCGAAGCCCACCCGGAGCCGACGCGGATCGAGCGAGGACGACAGCTTGACCGGGGCATTGGCCGGCGCGATCGGGGGCATGCCCGTGCGGACGAACAGATTCTCCAGCGCCAGCCGGGAGGCGGGCTTCCAGGGCGGGGGCAGGCTATCCGCTGCGGTGCGCACCACTTTGACACGGTGAGACCCACGCAACCCTGGGAGGGCGTTTAGGCCCGGGATCCCGGAGAGCGCCATGAGGACCGCGAGCGTGGGCAACGTCAGGGTAGTGAGCATGCGAAAGGAGCGCGCCTCCGGGGAGCGGTGCGCGGGCAGCGACCGTAGCAGCCGGTCCGGGGGTGGTCAAAGACTCGACGCGTCGACTGTGCTCCTATCGTGGCCATGGGGTAGGCTGCGCAGCCGTGCGCATCCTCCCTTGGTACATCCTGCGACAGCATCTGGTTCCCTTCGTGCTCGGATTCGGGGTCGTCACCTTCATCCTCGAGATGGATGTGGTGTTCGATTACCTCGATCTGATCATCAACCGGGGAGTGCCGGTGTTGGCGGTGCTGCAATTGTTCGGCCTCTCGCTCGGATTCGTCCTGGCGCTCTCGGTGCCCTGCGCGGTGCTGGTGGCCGAACTGATGACCTTCGGGCGGCTCTCGCAGGACAACGAGATCACGGCCCTGCGAGCCAGCGGCGTGCATATGTTCCGGGTCATCCTCCCCTCGCTCCTCGTCTCGATCCTGCTCGCCGTGGGCCTCACGCTCTTCAACAATCATGTCTACCCCGACATGAATCATTCCTTCGCGAGCTTGCTCATCGATATCGGCCGGATGCGGCCCACGGTGAAGCTGCAGGAAGGAGTGTTCATTAATGACTTCCCGGGCTACAACATGCTCGTCCAGTCGGTGAACGGCGTCACGAACGAGTTGAAGGGTGTGACCATCTACCAACTCAACAACGGCGCTCCACCCACCACCATCCTCGCCAAGAGCGGGTTCCTGACCTACACCCCCGATGGCCGCACCGCGGTGCTCGAGCTCAAGGATGGTGAGATCCACGAGATTCCGCAGGAAGCCGACGGTCCGCGCCGATACCACCGGCTCGTGTTCCAGAAGCACATCCTCTATATGCGCGATGCGGGCGGCATCCTCGAGCGCACGGTCCGCGCTGCCCGTGGGGATCGCGAGAAGAGCGCCAAGATGCTGGCGGTCGAGATCCGCGAAGTCGAACAACAGTACGAGCGCTCGCTCGACCAACGCATCAGCCGTTTTCGTGAGGCGGGCGTCGCGGCTCCGGCAATCGGCTTCCTCGCACCCGAGCGCTCGCCGCTGCTGGACCGGCTCAAGGCGCTGTTGGCGAATGCCGCGCACCGTCCCGACCCCGCCGATGCCGCGATCGACCAGGCGCCTCAGTTGCGGCTCGACCTGGACCTGTGGCGCATGGAACGCCAGTCCCTGCGCAAGCGCATCGCCGAGTTATCGGTCGAATACCACAAGAAGTTCGCGCTCCCCGTGGCATGCGTCGTGTTCGTGTTGCTCGGCGCCCCGATCGGGATGCGGGTCAAGCGGGGCGGCCCGGCGGTTGCGTTCATGTCGATCGGCTTCTTCCTGTTCTACTACATCTGCTTGATCGCGGGTGGCGAGTTGGCGAACCGGCTCATCCTGCCCCCTTGGCTCGCCATCTGGCTCGCGAACATCGTTCTGGGAGTGCTGGGGATCGACCAGACCGCGCGGGCCTGCGATGTGCTCTTGCCCTGGCACCGCCGCCAAGCCTATGCGCGCACGCCAAGCGCACGCGCCCCGGCCCCCGTCCCCGACCGCCACGAGGCGGCATGAGGATCCTGGACCGCTACCTGCTGCGCGAGTTCGCGGGCTACCTCGTGCTCGGGCTCTCGGGATTCATCGCCATCTTCATCGTGGTCGACCTGATCGAGAAGATCGATGTGTTCCTCGACCACAAGGCGCCGTTCGCCTTGATCCTCCAGTACTATGTGAATCTCACGCCCGATGTGGTCGTCAAGGTCATGCCGGTCGCGCTGCTGCTGGCCACATTCCTGGCGCTGGGCCAGCTCAACAAGTTCGGCGAGCTCACCGCCATGCGTGCCTGTGGCCTGTCGCTCGTGCGCATTCTCGCGCCGGTGCTGGGCATGGCAGTGGCTGCCGTGTTCGTGTCCTTGCTGCTCAACGAGTTCATCGCCCCGGCGGCCAACGAAGCGCGGGACCAGATCTACAACGAGCGCATCCAGAAGATCACGCGCGTCGAGTCCTCCGAGCGCGCCGATGTCACCTATCTGGGCCAAGGTGGCCGGATCTGGTACATGCGGCTCTATATCGTGCCGGAACAGCGCATGCACGAGGTCTCGCTCCAGGAGTTCCACGCCGGCCAGTTGACGCGCCGGATCGACGCGAGCGAGGCGTCATGGGACGGGAAGCGGTGGGTGTTCATCTCCGGCTTCACGCGGACATTCGAACGCGGCACCGAGAAGGCCGAACCGTTCCAGCGCATGGCGGTGGGCGGCCTCGCCGAGGTTCCCCTGGACTTCGCCAAGGAGTCGCGCAAGCCTGACGAGATGAACTATTTTGAACTGCAGCGCTATGTCGAGCGGCTGCGGACGAGCGGCGCGCGCGTCAACAATTACCTGGTGGACCTGCACCTGAAACTGGCGTTCCCGCTCATCTGTCTAGTGGTGGTCCTGATCGGGTGCGCCATGGCCACGGGCATGCGCTCCCAAAGTGCGGCGCTGGGATTCGGACTGTCGGTTGCGATTGCGTTCCTGTACTACGGTTTCATGCGCGCCGGGCAGGCGCTGGGTCACAATGGGGCGCTGCCGCCCTACCTGGCCGCATGGCTCGCGGATGCCGTCTTCGGCACGATCGGACTGGTCATGATGGTGCGCGCGCAGCGCCGCTGACAGCGCCTCACCACACTGGCGCCTCAGGCACGGCATCCAGCGTGGCGCAGAACACCACATCGCGACGGAACTCCTCGCCCAGCCTTGCCAGCACCCGGGCGTGCGGCGCGCCCTCGACCGCTGCGCGCACTTCGGCGGCATCGCGGGGCGCCGCGGCGATCGCAAGCGCCGTGTCGGTTCCCACCGGTTCGAAGCCACGCTCCACCAGCGCCGCGGCGATCCAGCCGGCACACGCCAGATCCTCCTGCGAGGGCTGCCCACGGTCGCCGGCGCAGGTGATGCGCACCCGTTGCGCGTCCGCGCACGCCCGGGACACCGCGGAAGCATTCAGGAACGCCCCCAACAGCCGCACGCGGCAGCCCCACTGCGACAACATCGCCCGTGAGCCATTCGTCGAGGCGAACGCCAGCGTGCGGCCGGCGACGCGTTCGGCGGTGTACTCGAACGGCGAGTTGCCCAGATCGAAGCCGGGCACGATGGCACCGTCGCGTTCGCCGCAGACCAGCGCACCCGGCGTGCGGTCACGCAACGCGAGCGCTGCCGCGATCCCTGCGAAGGGCACCACCGCCGCTGCGCCGTTGCGTCGCGCCACGATGAGTGTGCTCGTGGCTCGCAGCACATCGACCGCCACGCCCACCGTGTCCGCATCCGCCGGGTCCGCAGCACCCCGGCCGCCGGCACTCACGCGAGCGGGATCGGGCGTGACCTCGATGAGCACACGCGGCATCACACCTTGGCTTCGGGCTGATGCTCCTTGAGCAAGTCCTCGACGAATCGAGTGTCGATGTCGCCGGCGCGAAAGCGTGGATGGCGCAGGGCCAGCTTGTGGAACGGGATCGTGGTCTTGATCCCTTCCACGATCATCTCGTCGAGCGCGATCTCCATACGGCGCAGGGCCTCGTCGCGGTCCTTGCCGTAGGCAATCAACTTGCCGATCATGGAGTCGTAGTAGGGCGGGATCGTGTAGCCCCCATAGACATGACTATCGACGCGCAGGCCCGGACCGCCCGGCTTGTACCAATAGGTCACCTGCCCAGGGCTGGGCCGGAAACCGTGCTCGAAATCCTCGGCATTGATCCGGCACTCGATCGCATGGCCCTTCCAGACCACATCGCTCTGGGTGAACGACATCTTCTCGCCCGCGGCGACCCGCAACTGCTCTTTCACCAGATCGATGCCCGTGACCTCCTCGGTCACCGGGTGTTCCACCTGGATACGCGTGTTCATCTCCATGAAGTAGAACGAGCCGTCCTGGTCGTACAGGAACTCCATCGTGCCGGCATTGCGATAGCCGATCGAGGCTGCGCCCGAAGCGGCCAGCGCCCCCATCTTCTCGCGTGCGGCCGCGTCGAGCACCGAGCTGGGAGCCTCTTCGATCAACTTCTGGTGGTTGCGTTGGACGGAGCATTCGCGCTCCCCCAGATGCACCACATTGCCCTGCCCATCGCCGAACAACTGGAACTCGATGTGGCGCGGCTTGACGATGTATTTCTCGAGATACACCGCGCTATTGCCGAACGCTGCGCCCGCTTCGGCCTGCGCGATCCCGAAGCCCACGCGCAACTGGCGCTCGTCCCAGGCGATGCGCATGCCACGCCCGCCGCCACCCGCTGAGGCTTTGACGATCACCGGGAACCCGATATGCCTCGCGACCTCGACGGCTTCGTCGACATGGCCCAACTCGCCATCACTGCCCGGAACGAGTGGCAGGCCCGCCGCGCGCATGGTGCGCTTCGCTTCGGACTTGTCGCCCATGCGCCGGATCATCTCGGGGCTCGGGCCGATGAAGGTGTAGCCGCACGATTCGCAGACTTCGACGAAGTGCGCGTTCTCCGACAGGAATCCATAGCCCGGGTGCACGGCATCGGCCCCGGTCACTTCGGCGGCGGCGATCAGCCGCGCGATGTGATTGTAGGACTGCGCCGGCTGCGGGGGACCAATGCACACGGATTCATCCGCCAGCCGCACATGCAGGCTGTCGCGGTCGGCTTCCGAGAACACGGCCACGGTGGCGATGTCGAGTTCTTTGCAGGCGCGGATCACGCGCAGCGCGATCTCGCCACGATTGGCGATCAGGACTTTGCGGAACATGGGCGGCGGGGTGGCTTTCTGTTCCGCTCGGCCTCGTCTACTCGCGGGACATCCAATCCTTCTTGGAGCCGCCGGCAGCGCTGGCGCCCGAAGCGCCCGCGGAATCCGATTCGGACTCCTTCGCGGGCGTCGCAGCGTCCACGGCCTGCCATGTGCGGTCCGAAGTGGCGGAAATGCCCTTGAGTTTGAGGCTGAGCTCGTTCGGGTTGTTGCAGTTGCGCAGCGCCTCTTCCTCGGTGATGAGTCCCTCGCGCAGAAGCGCGAGCACCGACTGGTCGAAGGTCTGCATGCCGTACTGGGTGACACCCTCGGCAATGAGGTTATGCAGCAGCGGGATCTTCTCGGGATCCAGAATGTACTCGCGCATCGTCGGCGTACTCACCATGACCTCGACCGCAGGCACACGACCGGCGCCGTCCTTGCGGGGAATCAAACGCTGCGAGATCACCGCCCGCAGGTTCGCAGAGAGCGACATGCGGATCTCGTCGTGCTGATGCGGCGGGTAGAACGAGATGATGCGCTGGATGCTCTGCACGACATCCGTGGTGTGCAGCGTGCTCATCACCACATGCCCGGTGTCCGCCGCCATGAGCGCGGTTCCCATGGTCTCGAGGCTTCGGATCTCACCCACCAGGATGATGTCGGGGTCCTGACGCAGCACATAGCGTAGCCCATCGTGGAACGAGGCCGTATCCAGCCCCACCTCACGCTGGTGGATGAATGACAGTCGGTCCCGGTGCAGGAACTCGATCGGGTCCTCGACGGTGATGATATTGCGGGTGGTGGTGCGGTTGATCGTGTCGATCATCGCGGCGAGCGTCGTGGACTTTCCCGAGCCCGTGCGACCCGTGACGAGCACCAGCCCACGCGGCGAGAACGCCAGGTCGCGCACTGCCGGCGGCAGCCCCAGATCCTCGATCGTCGGCACTTCGACGGGAACATGGCGCAGCGCCAGCGCCGGCGTGCCACGCTGCATGAAGATGTTCGCGCGGAATCGGGCCAGACCCGAGACACCGAATGCAAAATCGATCTCACTGTGCGTGGAGAAATACAACCGCTGCTCCTCGTTGAGCAGTTGATTGCCCACTTCGCGCAGGTCCTGCGAGGTCGGCGCCGGCTCATCGAGGGTGTAGAGCACGCCATCGACGCGCACCACGGGAGGAGTGCCGGCCTTGAGGTGGAGATCGCTCCCTCGGGCCGCGATCATCTTCTCGAGCACGCTGCGGATGTTCATGTCGCCCCCATCAGGGCCAGCCTCACGGTGCGCGCAGAGCGCGCGCCGCCGGATGGCGCTGGGCCGGTCGTCAGACCGGCTCCACCAGGAAGAGCTTCTGCCCGAACTCCACCGGCTGAGTGTTCTCGACGAGGATCTGGACCACCCTGCCCTTCAACTCACTCTCGATCTCATTCATGAGTTTCATGGCTTCGATGATGCAGATGGTCTGTCCGATCTCGACGATGTCACCCACCTCGACGTAAGGCTCTGCGTCAGGCGCCGGGGAGCGGTAGAAAGTGCCCACCATCGGCGACACGATCGCCTGGAGTCGATCGACGGCCGCAGCCGCAGCAGCGGCTCCAGCCGTCGGCGTGGTGGCCGAAGGATCCGAAGCAGCCGGTCGAGCCGGGGCCGCCGCGGGCATGTTCACCCACGGAGCCGCCGAGGACGACGAAGCGGAGATGCGCACCGAGCGACCACCCGAAGCCAACTCGAGTTCGCCGATACCGGTGCGCTGGACGAGCCGGATGAGCTGACGCAACTCGCGCAACTCGAAGCCGGCCGCCATCGCACCAATGGAGTCATCGGCAGGGGCACGCGCAGGCTTCACGCTGCTTGCGGCGGATTTCCGGGCCGCCGGGCCCGACTTCTTACGCTTGGGCGGCACGGGTCAGGTATCCCAGCAGCCCGCGGAGCGCGAGCGCGTAGCTGTCCACCCCGAATCCCTGCACCACGCCCAGCGCGGCGCCCGAGATGAAGGAGGTGTGACGGAAGCTTTCCCGCGTGTGCGGATTGGACACATGCACCTCGACCGTGGGGAGCGCTGCGGCTCGCACCGCGTCGCGCAACGCGACGCTGGTGTGGGTCAGGCCCCCTGGGTTCAGGACGATTCCCTGGAAACGGCCGCGGGCTCGGTGGAGCGCGTCAATGAGCACCCCCTCATGGTCGCTCTGGAGTGATTCGACCTCGCAGCCGAGCTCACGACCGAGCGATGAAAGGTGCTCGTCCACGTCCTCCAAGGAGATGCGGCCATAGATGTCGGGTTCGCGGGTACCGAGCGCGTGCAGATTCGGGCCGTGCAGGACCAGGATGCGTGGCATGGTCGTCGAGCTTCCCTGCGAGGGCCTCATCCGCGCGCTCCCAACTGCAAGAGGGCAGCACGCACGAACGTCGATTTCACAGCGCGCGGGACGCTAGCAGCCCCGATTGAGGGCGTCAATACCCACCGCACGATCGTGCGCGCGCGCTTCTTGTCACTCTGCATGGCGGTGAGCAGCGCCGAGAGGCGCGTACTCGGCATGCGCACGGGCAGCCCGACATGATCGAGCATCGCCTCGAGTCGTACGCGCGAGCCGATCGGCAGCCCGACCACTCGCACGCTCAGGTCGGCGGCAGCGCGGAGTCCAAGCGCAACGGCTTCTCCATGCAGCAGCCCGCGATACCCGTGCACGACCTCGAGCGCGTGTCCGAGCGTGTGGCCAAGGTTGAGCGCGCTGCGGCAGCCCCCCTCTCGCTCGCGCTCGTCCGCCTTGACGATGCGCGCCTTGGCCCGGATGGAGCGGGTGACCGCGCCATACAGCGCGTCCAGATCCCCGGCGGCGAGCGCGTCCGCCTGCGCTTCGCACCAACGGAAGAGCGCCGCGTCCACCGCCATCCCCAGCTTGAGGACCTCGGCGAGTCCGGCGCGCACATGCCGCGCCGGCAGCGTCGCGAGCGTGTCCGGGTCCACCAGCACGCCCACCGGTTGGTGGAAGGATCCAACCAAGTTCTTCCCCGCAGGCAGGTCGATCGCGGTCTTGCCCCCGACACTGCTGTCGACCTGCGCGAGCAGCGAGGTGGGCACCCCGACCCACGGCACCCCGCGCAACCAGGTGGCCGCCGCGAAGCCCGCCAGATCCCCCACCACGCCGCCGCCCAACGCCACGACAGCGCCTGCGCGCGATAGTCCTGCCGCCGCGAAGGCACGCCACAAGCGGGAGAGCTGCGCCTCACTCTTGGCCCGTTCGCCCGCGGGCACCTGCACGCGGGTGACGGTCAGCCCCGCTCGTTGCAAGGCGCGCGCAGCGCGGGCACCGTACAGCCGCCCGACATTCGCGTCGGTCACCAGTGCCACATGCGTGGCGCGAGTGCACCGCGCGGTGAAATCGCCCAAGCCTTCGAGCGCGCCGGATGCCATGCGGAGGCGCGAGACGAGCGGGGGCTGCGGGAAGGACAGGCGGAGGTCGCGGCTCACGGTGCGCAGTCTACACGAGACCGCGGGTGCGTCACCGAGAGGAGTCGGCGCCCTTGAGACGCTTGAGCTCGCGGCTGAGTTTATCGATCTGCTGTTGCAGATCATCCACGCGCGGCGCCGTGGCCACCGGCTGCGTGTCGGAATCCGCCTGCATCCATGAGGGAATCACCGTCGGGGACTCGCCCAGGGCCGCCTGACCGTCGCGCTGCAACTCATCATGGACCCAGACCAGCCGTACGGTCTGATTCGGGCGGGTCTGCGCGACCCAGCGGGCGAGTTGGGTGGGATACTCGACGCGCTCGCCATCGAACGCCACGATGAGATCGCCCTTCACCAGCCCCATGCGCGCGGCGGGTCCGCCGGGCTGCACCCCCTCGACCAGCGCGCCGATGGGCACGCGCAGGCCTGGCTGCGTGTCGCTGTCCACGAACGCCGCTCGGGTCGACACGCCAAGAAAACCGTGGTGCACGCGACCGCTGCCCTTGAGATCGTTATAGACGCGCTGGATATCCTCGACCGGGATCACGAAGCTCATCCCGCCCGGGCGACGCTCGCGGCCATCGCGCTGGCCGGGCGCCTCGGGAGTTCCCAGTTCGCCCTGCACCAAGCCCACCAGCTCCCCGCGCGCATCGAGCGCGGCGCCACCGCTGTTGCCCGGATACACTTCATTGGTGAGTTGCAGCAGGCTCGAGCGTGGCTCCAGGAAGCGATACGCGATCCGCCCCAGGGACTGGGTTGGAGCGGCGCGATACGAACTGCCGAGCGCCACCACCGGGTCCCCCAACTCGGGCTTGCGCGAGGCGAAGCGCACGGGCGAGAGCGTGAGGCCGGGAACACGCAGGAGCGCCACATTCATCACGGGATCGAAACCGACCACCTGCGCGGCGACCTGGATGCCATTGTCGGTCACCACCAGCACGCGCTGTGCGCCGATCACCACGCTCGCGGTGGTGAGGATGCCATCCTTCTCGATGGCGACACCCGAGCCCACTCGGTTATGCGTGCGCTTGCCCGCGGGCTCCTTCGCCGTGGCCTTGTGCGAGACCGTGCGCTGCGCCACGACGGTGACCATCGAGGGGCGCGTCCGCTTGGCCAGTTGCTCGACCTCGGCAGGACTGAGCGTGGCCCCCTGCGCTGCGGCCCACGCGGGCGCGAGCGGCGCCAGGAGGGGCGAGAGCGCGATCAGCAGGAGCGCCCATCCGGCCCACGCCCGACGCCGGCCGGCGCGAACGGCGCCCGCCGGCAGGTGAGCCGGGGTCCCATGGCATCGCGAAAGGTTCGTCAAGGGGTCCTAGAAAGTGATGACGACTTGGTCTCCCTGCACGCCGTCGGGCAGTCGCGACCCGGTGTGCGCACGACCCCGCTGCAGTTGCACGGGCTCGAGCATGAACTCCACATCCGCGCTGTGATCGAACAAGCTGTCGGTGACGACGGCCACATTTCCGGTGACCCGCGGATCCGCGACCGGCTCACGGGACACCGGAATCGTCGCGACCACCTGGGTCGCCGAGGACATGCCCGAGGGTGTGAAGCTGGACTCGTTGCCCGCCAGCCCACCCGGTGCGGGGCGGGGGCCGAACACGGTCAGGAGTGAGACCGAGGCGACCAGCAACAGCGCTGCCGCTGCCGCGAGCGGGGCCCAGCGGACCGCGCGGCCGGGCACCACGCGGATACGATCGGCAACCGCCGACGCCTCGCGCGCGGCGACGAGCACGCGCTGCGTGAAGTCCGGGCGCGGCTCATGCCGGGGCAACTCACTCACCGCCACGAGCGTGGCGGCGAACTGTTCGTAACCCTCGTGGCACGGCGTGCAAGACTTGAAGTGGGATTCGAGCCACTCGCGTTCCGCCACGGTGGTCTCGCCATCCCAGTAGGCCCCGAAGAGGCCCCCTGCCTGGTGGCAATTGTTCATGATCCGTCCTGCTTTCGAAGTAGCGGTTGGAGTTTGCGCTTCAGCATGCTGCGAGCACGGTTGATGCGCGACCGCACTGTTCCGCCTGGCACACCGAGCACTTCTGCGATCTCCTCGTACGACAGTCCTTCGATGTCCCGCAGCACCAGTGCCAGTCGATATTTCTCTGGCACGGTGGCAATGGCCTGACCGACCGCCCCTTGCAGTTGCTCGCGTTCCAGCACCTGCTCACGGCCTTCGGTCGGGTCCGCGAGTTGGATGATGCTGTCCGAGAACACCTCGGTCAGCGCGTCCAGTGAGAACCAGTTCCTGCGCCGCACTCTCCGCCGGATCTCGTTCTTCGCAAGATTGGCGGCAATCGTGAATACCCAGGTCGAGAACTTCGACCCCGTCCGGTAATTGCGCCGGTGGACGAAGACTCGGACGAAGACTTCCTGCGCCAGATCGTCCGAACTCTCCCGGTCGTTCAGCACCCGGCTGATGAGATTGCTGACCCGTGCCCGGAACCGACCAACCAGTTCCGTGAACGCGCGCTCGTCGTCCTCGGCCACTCGGGCCATGAGGTCTTCGTCCGACAAGCTCACGATCTGGGGGGACTGCGGATCCCGTTCAGAGTCCAAGGGCGACCTCACCGTCGTGACATACACCGGGCCCGGGACGCAGTTCCCGGTCTTGCGACAAGGCGCAGTGGCAGTTGGCCCCGGGAGCGTGCGGAGTGGCTGGCCGCAGGGGCACCAACGCCGAGACATCTCGTTGCAGCACAATACGATATGACTCAACGCCCGACCCCGGGCGGGTCAGCGGAGCCCCTGCATCTTGCGCTTCACCCGTCCGTTCGCCTCGTCGGAGGCAAGGCTCAGGCGGTATTGCTCCTTGGCCAATCCCGTCAGGTGGAGCGCCTGGTAGACATCGCCCAGATGCTCGTGGATGACGGGGTCCCCCCCGGTTTCCACCAGCGCCCGCTCCAGCAGGCGCCGCGCGTCCTCGTGGCGTCCCTTGCGGTAGTAGAGCCAGCCCAGCGAATCGAGGTAGGCGCCGTTGTTGGGATCGCGCTGGACCGCACGCTCGAGCATGGACTGCGCATCGTCGAGGTCCCGCTCGTGATCGGCGAGCATGTAGCCAAGGAAGTTGAGCACCGGAGGCAACTCCGGCTGCAGGCGCAACGCATCCCGGCCAGCGGCGATCGCGCCGTCCACATCTCCCATCTCTTCGCGCAACATACCCAACTCGAGCAGGAGCGCGACGTCGCCAGGGCGCCGCCGGACCAACTCGGCAACCTGTCGCTCGGCCTCGGGGAACTGTTTGCCCTCGCGCAGCACCTGCACGAGCAAGCGACGCGGCTCGGTGGAATCCGGGGCGGCGGAAACAGCGCGGCGAGCCCGAACGGCGGCGGAGTCGAGCTGGCCCGCGGTGGCGAGCGCGCGGGCGGACAGCATCATGCCGCGCATATCCCCGGGTCGAGCAGCGGCCCAGGCTTCGGCCAAACGCGCACCGTCGCGCGCCCGGGCATGGCGCGATAGCACCTGCACGCTCCGCCCCACCAACTCGGGATTGTCGGGGTCGAGCGCGCGCAGTTGCGACAGGAGACGCTCCGCCTCCTGATTGCGACCGAGGGAGAACGCGAGGTCGGCCTGCATCTGCAACGCATCGGGATCCTCGGGGCGCGCTGCGGTGATCCGCGCTGCGAGGGTGTGGGCTTCCGCGTAATGCTTGGTGCTCGCGAGCAGTTCGATGAGCCGACGCCGAGTGGTCATGTCGTTGGTGTGCACGGCCAGATGCTGTTTGTAGAGCTCGATCGCCTCGTCGACGAAGCCAAGGCTCTCGCGGATCCAACCTTTGAGGAATAGTGCACCGGGGCGGATGGGGTTGAGCTCCAGCGATTCGACCAGCGAACTGTCCGCCGCACCGA
>JANLOU010000125.1:0-2531 GCA_031366735.1 Candidatus Eiseniibacteriota bacterium | reverse complement strand
CCCGAGGGCACCGCGACCTGGCAGGCCGAGCGGGTGGGTTCGCTGCGCAGCGGTATTGTCGAGATGGCGCTGGCGGCGGCGCGAGCGGCCGCCGAAGCCGGCGATCAACGCCCCGTGTTCATCGTGCCGGTCGTCTGGCGGCTGTGCTTCACCGGCGATGTCGCCGGCGGCCTTGCGCGCGAACTGACGCACATCGAGCGCGCGCTCGACCTGGGCTCGGATCCGCGGCGCAGCCTGAGGGATCGCTTCGCGGCGCTGCTCGGCGGCCTGCTCATGGCGCGCGCGAAGCGACTGGACTGCCCCTCGCCCGAGTTCGATCCCGCCCATCCCGCCGGTTACTTCCCCGCGCAGTCCCGCGCGCTTGCCGCCGTCCGCGCGCGACTGGCCGCGCACCATGGCGCGATCGACGAAGACCTCGCCGTCGCCCAGCATCGGCTGCGGCGCAGCATCCGCGAACGGGCCCTGCGCGATCCCGACGGCGCACGCCAAGACCGCGCGCTGCTGCTCGAGTTGCAGCGACTGACGAGGCTCGACCCGTCCCTGTACGGCGCGCCAACCCTGACACAGGAGCAGATGGCCGAGGTGCTCAAGGCCACCCGCTCGGCGCTGGTCACCCGAGGCTGGCGGAACTCCCTGCACAACACCGTCCCGATCGCGGTCGGCCCCCGAGTCGCGCACATCCGGGTGCCCGATCCCATCGCCGTGCACGCGGCGCTCCAGACCGGAACCGGGCCAGAGGCGCTGCTCGCGCAGTTGCACGAGCGGCTCCAGCGGGCGGTCGAGGCGCTGGGGCAGGAGTGTGAACCCTCGGCCGCTCCATTCCGGCGAGACAATCCGCTCTGCGCCCCCCCTTTGACTGCCGTTCTGGCCCCTTGACCCGGGCCGAATCCGCCGCGTATGGTTCCGTTGGTTCCATGAGGAACCAGAGTGCCAGGTCAGGGAATCCGGCGTCGCGGAGGATCCGCGGCGAAGGAGGGCGTGCATCTCCACGATGCGCGTCATGACGACGGTCAGCGCCTGCTGACCCGAAACGGGCGACCCCCAAAAGGGCTGTCCCATTCACGGAGGAATGACTTTGAAGAAGACCCTTATTTCTGCCGCAGCGCTGATGCTCGTGATGGGTGCCGCTTCCGTTCATGCCGAAGGCATGAAGGGTGGGCTTGGCTTCCACAACTCCGACGCGCCGATCGGCATCCGTCACTGGGTGTCCGAGAAGATGGCGGTCGATCTGGGTATCGGCTTCTCGTCGGCCGACGCCGGCTCCGAGACGCTGACCGACTTCACGATCGATGCCGGGCTGCCGATCAGCATGAAGAAGTGGGACAAGGTCAATTTCATGCTGCGTCCTGGCATCCAGTACAAGACGCAGGACTTCTTTTTCGATGCGGATTCAGACCCGCTCACCGCGGACACCAAGGAGAAGATCAACACCTTCGGCGTCTCGGGCGAGTTCGAGGTCGAGGTCATGCTGGCGGAGAACTTCAGCGTCTCGGCCGCGCATGGTCTGGCCTACACGAGCACCAAGCTGGATGTCTCGGGCGCCAAGAGCGTCTCGGGCTTCGGCACCACGGGCAACAACTTCACCACGATCGGCTTCCACGTCTACCTCTGGTAGTCTTGGCAGTCTGAAGTCTCGCAGCCAAGTTCCTTCAGCCGGCCGCTTCCCGGCCGGCGAAGCCAAGCGAAGTGACAGCCCCCCGGCGCGCAAGCTCCGGGGGGCTTCGTCTTCCCGACGCACCCCTCGAGCTCACGCAACTCCCGCTCTCCACGCGATTTGACGGGGCGAGAGCGACCCTCCTACCCTGCCGGCATGCCCCTCGTCCAGATTGCAGACACCCGCCGCAGCCCGCGCCGCCAGAGTGTGACCTGCCGCGTGGGCAGCGTGCCGGTCGGAGGCGCTCATCCGGTGGTGGTGCAATCCATGACCAACACCGATACCGCCGATGCGAAGGGCACCGCCGACCAAGTGGCGCAACTGGCAGCCGCCGGCTCGGAACTCGTCCGGATCACCGTCAACACGCGCGAATCCGCCGCGGCGGTGGCCGAGATCCACCAGCGAGTCCTCGACCTGGGTGTCCATGTCCCGCTCGTGGGCGACTTCCACTACAACGGCCACCAGTTGCTCAGCGAGTTCCCGGACTGTGCGCAGGCGCTCGACAAGTACCGCATCAACCCGGGCAATGTCGGCGCTGGCAAGCAGCATGACGACAACTTCCGCCGGATGATCGAAGTGGCGATCGAGCATGGCAAGTGCGTTCGCATCGGCGTCAACTGGGGCTCGCTCGACCGCGCGCTGTTGACGCGGCTCATGGACGAGAATGCCAAGCGCGCCCAGCCGCTCGCCGACCGGGAAGTGGTGCTCGAGGCCATGCGCGAGAGCGCGTTGCGCTCTGCCGAGCTGGCCGAGGCCTGTGGTCTGGCGCATGACCGCATCATCCTGTCCGCCAAGGTCTCGGATGTGCGCGATCTGGTGCAGGTCTATCGCGCGCTCGGCGCATCCTGTGACTACCCCCTGCATCTGGGACTGACCG
>JANLOU010000074.1:0-3636 GCA_031366735.1 Candidatus Eiseniibacteriota bacterium | reverse complement strand
TTCCATTACTTCTACCTGCAGCTCTTCTACGCGTGCTTCGCGGTGTCTTGGGGGCAGTTCGTGGTGGAGATCTCTTCGTCGACGGGCAATCATGACTGGGCGCATATGCTCTCCGACGGCGCGGGCAATGCCATCGCGGTGTGGCAGGACGCGCGCACGGTGCCTGCACATGTCTATGGCCAGTTCTTCGACGCACTCGGCCAACTGGGCGACGCGCGGCCGCGCATCACACTGGTGCGCGACCATCCGCAGGATCAGGGCGGCGCGGTCGATCTGTCGTGGGCCGCGAGCGACATCGATGCGAACCCCTCGCCGGGAGTGACCGAGTACCGGCTCTGGCGCTCGGCGCCCACCAACGCGGCAGCCGCGCTCGCGATGGCGCAGCAGCGCGGCGTCACGAGCAATCCAGACGAAGCCGCCGCAACGGGGCAGCTGTACCTGCCGACCGCCGCTGCGAGCGGCTATGCGTGGGAATACCTGCTGACAGTGCCGGCCACGCAGGCCGCCACCTACACGCGCACGGTGGCCACCACCACGGACTCGTTGCCCACCGACAACCGGCGCACGGCGTTCATGGTGCAGGCGCGCAAGCCTTCGGCGCCCACGCCCGCGTTCTGGTTCTCGCCCGCGGACTCGGGTTACTCGGTGGACAACCTGCCGCCGGCAATCCCCTCGCCCTTCGTCGGTGCATATGCCGCGGGCTCTACTCACCTGTCGTGGAACCCCAATCCCGATCCCGATATCGCCAGCTATCGCCTGTACCGCGGCAGCTCGCTCGCATTCGTGCCCGGCCCCGCGAATCTGGTAATCACCAAGCCCGACACGGGCTATGTCGATGTCACGGGCACCGCCTGGTACTACAAGCTCATTGCGGTGGACTCGCACGGAAATGTCTCGCAGCCCGCGGCAGTGGTGCCGCCGGGAACGCTGGCGGTGGACGACGAGGGCAGCTTGGCGTTCGCGCTGAGCGCGCCTGAGCCCAATCCCGCGCGCCGCTCGTCGTCGCTGCGTTGGACGCAGCCAGTCGCGGGGCATGTGCGGCTGGCGCTGTTCGATCTGGCCGGACGCCAGGTGCGGTCGCTGGTCGATGCCACGCTCGCAGCCGGCCCGCACGAGCGCGCTTTCGAATTGCGCGACGACTCGCGTGCCGCACTTGCGCCCGGCGTGTATCTGGTGCGGCTCGACGCGCTGGGTCGCTCACTCGTCTCGCGAATGGTGGTGGTCCGATGATCCGGTCGTGTCTTGTGGTGCTCGCGAGTGTGGCCGCGCTGGGCGTCGTGTCGCGCGAAGCGAGCGCCGACTGGCCGCACGATCCCTACAGTGGTGGCGTGGGCGTGTGCACGCTCGCCGGGTCCCAGGAACTCCCCGCCGTCATCGCCGATGGCACCGGCGGCACATTCGTCGCGTGGAACAATGTCAGCTCGAGCGGCGTGCTGGTGCAGCACCTGACCTCGCGTGGAGTGGCGCTGTGGTCTGCCAATGGCGTGAGCATCAACACGAACGAAGCGCATCACGCCACGCTCGTGCTCGACGGCGCGGGCGGCGTGGTGGTCGCGTGGGAGGACGCGCGCCTCTCGGGCAAGTCGCTCATGTACGCACAGCGCGTGAACGCCGCGGGCACGCCGCAGTGGACGGCCAACGGCGTGCTGCTCATGAGCGCCGGGGCAGGGCCGAGCAGGCCCTACGCCACCAACTCGCGGATCACCACCGATGGCTCGGGTGGGGCGATCCTCACATGGATGCAAGCGGCGATCGCCGACGGCATCACCGCCGTGCGCGCGCAGCGCGTGAGCTCGGCCGGCGCGCGGATGTGGGGCACCAACGGGATCGGCCTGTCGAATCAGACGGGCGAGCAGATCGACCCCGCGATCGCGAGCGACGCCGCCGGTGGCGCGTACATCGCATGGACCGAGCAACGCACCAACTATTACCTGTACGCGCAACGGCTCAGCCCGCTCGGCGTGGCGCAGTGGACGGCCAACGGCATCACTGTTGCCATTCCGATCGGCGGCAGCGGTCAGTTCCACGCTTCCATGGCCGCCGACGGCGCGGGTCGCGCGCTGCTGGCGTGGGCCGATGCACGCACCGAAGGCGGGTTCGTGTTCGACATCTGGGCGCAGTCGCTCGATGCCGTGGGCAATCGACTCTGGGGATCGTCCGGCAACGCCGTGTGCCAGCAGCCCGGCACGCAGGACAATCCGTCCGTGGCAGTCGACGGGACCGGTGGCGCCTTTATCGCCTGGGGAGACCGTCGTAGCTCTGTGTCCGACATTTACGCGCAGCATGTGCTGTTGAACAGCACGCAGGCGTGGACGACCGACGGGCTGCTCGTTGCCGCCTCCACCACCGACAAGTACCAAGCCTGCGTCGCCGCAGACGCCTTGGGCGGAATGATCGTGGCGTGGACCGATCTGCAGGATGGCTACGGCGACATCCGCGCCAGGCGCGTCTCCTCGAGCGGTGCGCTGGTGCCCGCCCTTGGTGCGCGCGATGTGGCAAACGCCCTCGACCTGCAGACCTCGCCCGTGATCGCCGCCGATGCGCTGGGCGGCGCAGTCATCGTGTGGGCGGACTATCGCACCGGCGACAACGATATCCGCGCCGAACGCTTCGATGCCTCGGGCTTGCTGGGCGATCCCTCGGCGCGCATCACGCGGGTGCGGGATCTGGTGGGGGACCAGGGCGGCAAAGTGAAGGTGGCGTGGAGCGCCAGCTTCGTGGACGACGCGTTTGCGCCCGCGACCTTCGACTATCAGCTCTACAAGCGCGTTGGCGCCGGTGCCTGGGCTCTCGCCGCGACGCAGCCCGCGGGGCCGCTGGGCGAATACAGCGCTGTGATCGCAACGGCTGCCGACTCGGGCGTGAGCAATCCCTACACGCAGTTCATGGTGCGCGCACGCACGGGCGCCAGCGCAGGCGACTACTTCTGGGACTCGCCTGCGGACTCCGGGTACTCGGTGGACAATCTGGCCCCCGCGCCGATCGCCGAGCTCAGTGGGCGCTATGCCGACGGAGTCACGCAACTGTCGTGGCTGCCGTGCACCGACGCCGATCTTGCGGGCTACGCGGTGTACCGCGGCGCGTCGGAGGAGTTCGTGCCCTCGCCCTCGTCACGCGTGGCAACGCCCCACGAGCCTCGTTGGACCGATGCCGCCGGCGCGGCGTGGATCTACAAGGTGACCGCGGTCGACGCGCACGGGAACGAGTCGCCCGCGATCGCGTTCACGCCGGATGCCGAGATCGGGGGAGTGCTGGCGCCTCGCGCAGCCATGCTTTTCGCGCCCACGCCAAACCCCTCGCGCGATGCCGCGCTGCTGCGGTTTGCGCTGCCGCGAGAAGGGCGCGTGTGGCTCGTGATCTGCGACCTCAGCGGGCGCGAGGTGCGCAAGCTGGGCGGGCCCACTATGCGAGCGGGCGAGCACTCGTTCGCCTGGGATCTTCGCGATGCGAGCAGTGCTCGCGCGCCAGCGGGGCTGTACTTCGCCCGGCTCGAAGTGGATGGGCGAGTGCTGGCGACAGGGCGCGTGGTGGTCGTGCGGTGAGCGACAGACCCAATCTGTAGCCATCTCCGCACCCATCGCCCCTCCGCTCACTTGCGCCACCCCCGCAACTTCGTGTAAAAGCGGCGGCGGAGAG
>JANLOU010000051.1:0-13406 GCA_031366735.1 Candidatus Eiseniibacteriota bacterium | reverse complement strand
TCGTTGAGGTGGTATGGCTGATGCGATGGGAGCGTGGGATTCGTCGACCCATGTCCGAACCACGAACCCAAGCGGGAACCCAGAACCAAGGAGCCAGCCCATGCGTCGTTCGCGGAAATGGGGAATTGCACTGTTCTCAGTGTCCGCCCTCTGTCTGTCGGGAGCACTCACCGGCTCGGAGGCGAAACCAGCCGCACGCAAGTATGCCCCGCTGATCGATCCCGCTCAGTTCACGACGGGGGTCGACAATCCGTACTACCCCTTGGTGCCAGGGACACGGTTCATCTACCACGAGACGAAGGAAGGGAAAACCTGCGTGAACGAAGTCACCGTGCTGGCAGAGACCAAGCTCATCATGGGGGTCACTTGTACGGTGGTGCACGATGTCGTGCGCGACGGGGATCGGGTGAAGGAAGACACCTACGACTGGTTCGCGCAGGACAAGCAGGGCGATGTCTGGTACTTCGGTGAGGACACCAAGGAGTTCCTGCCCAAGGGCGTGGTGAGCACCGAGGGCTCATGGACTGCGGGGGTGAAGGGTGCGCAACCCGGCATCATGATGCCCGGACGCCCGGCACCGAGTGCGGCGTATCGGCAGGAATACCTGGCCGGCGAAGCCGAGGACATGGGGCAGATCGTTCGGCTCGGCGAGTCAGTGCATGTCCCCTTGGGTTCGTTCTCGGACTGCATTCGTACGAAGGAGTGGTCCATGCTCGAGGCGGGCACGGACAACAAGTGGTACGCGAAGGGCATTGGGCTCGTGCGCGCGGTCTCGGCGTCCAAGGAAGTCCTGGAGCTGATCTCGGTGACCCAGCCGTGATGCACGCGGGGAGGGGGCGCCACCGTTTCATCCACCGATGGGCCTGCCTCCTCGTCGGAGTCAGCTGCCTGGTGGCTGCCACGCCAGCGTCCGCGCGTATCCTGAAGACGCAACGCGCTGGCCAGCCGAACCGATTGATGGCACTTACCATGGGCAGCGGTTTCGAGTACGAGACCGACGGAGAGGAGAGCGAATACGGTTTTCCGTTCCTCGCAGAGTACGCCTTCAATGACATTGTCCGATTCCGCGCGGAACCCAGTTTCATCCTCATCCGGAAGAAGACCGGCGGCACGCTGAGCGGGCTGGGTGATCTCGAAACCGCCTTCACATTCGAGCTTCCCACCGAACGCCGGTACCGGCCCGCCGTGGCGTTGGAGACGCTCATCAAATGGCCCACGGCGCGGGCTGGGGATCTCGGCACAGGAAAACCGGACTTCACCTTTGGCGCCATCGTCAGCAAGGAATTCGTGCAGTTCGACGGCGAGTGCAACGTGGCATACACCATCGTGGGCGACCCGCCGGGATTGACGCTCAAGGACACTTTCGAGGCCTCGCTCGCGATGGAGTGGCACTTGAACCACTGGCTGGATCTGGTCGGGGAATCCGTCGTTGCGGGTGGGGCGGGGGGGCGCTTTCGCACGCACACCAGCGCGATCAACGGGTTCGCCAATGTCGGAGGCCCGGAACAGGGGCAGACCGAGACCGAAGTCACCTTGGGACTCACAGAAAGGCGCAGCGATACCCTCAAGTTCGAACAGGGCGTGGTCATGAAGTCGGGTGGTTCGTTCCAGTTCGTGTTCGCCTGGGAGAAGGATTTTGGCGGGGGGAGATGAGGGGCGCCCGAGGTGGATCGCTCCCCAAATCCCTGTGGCGATGCCACAGATCGAGCGTTACACTTGTCTCAGATTCTCCGATCTCCTCCAGCCCCCGCAAGGAGCCGCCATGCGAGTGCCCTTGATTTCACGCGCTTGTTGTTCCCCGATCGCCTGTCTGCTCATTTGCGTATCACTGCTGGCCGCGCCGCAGTCCGCCTTCGCGCAGGCGTTCACCTGGCTTTCGCCCGTGGGCGGTGAAGTCTGGACCGCAGGCACGACGCACACGCTGGAATGGAGTGGCGGGCCTTCCGGAAGCAATCTCACCGTGCAACTCATCCGACTGTCGCCGTTCCAGGTTGCAGGCACTGTGCAGAGCAGCATGCCCTACGGTTTCGCCACGCCGATGACCATTCCCGCGAACCTACCGCCGGGCGCCTATCAGGTGTATGTCAGCGACACACCGACGACGACATGGGCCTACTCGTCCACCTTCACGATCCAGGCGCCGCCTGCATGCGCGGCGGGTTGTGCGCTCGTGGCGGTGGCGCCCGAGTTCTCGGGCGGCTACCCCCTCACCAGTTGCGGCACCACGGCGGCCATCGCCTACTCGAACGCCCAGTCGTGGCTCAACACCAAGCTGAGCAATGCATGCCCTGCTGGATATGTGCTGGACCCCTCCTCGGTCGTCTCGGAGTTCACGCAGCTGCCGCTGGGAAGTTGCTATGTCGGAGAGTTCGGCGCCTACCAGGTCGAGGCAACCGCCGTGGCATGTTGCTGCCCGGGTCCCACCAGTGGCCGACGAAGCAGCTGGGGTGGGGTGAAGACGCACTACCGTTGAGCCCAGCCGACTCTGGTTCCAAGGCAACCACTCCCGTGCGCGGGGGTGGTTGCTGCTTTTTCCCAACCTGCAGGGCCGAATCCTTGACCGCCTCCGCAGCCCCCTCTACCTTCCTGCCCATCACCTTGTTGTAACGGTCTCAGCCATCCGCCCCAACTGACTCGGAGGCACCACCTTGGCCACCATCCACCTCGCGGGCCTGTCGGTCTTTGGGCACCACGGTGCCCGCCCCTACGAGAAGGAGGCTGGACAACGCCTGGAGGTGGACCTGATCCTCGAGCCGACGCACACCTCGGCGGAGCTGAGCGACAAGATCACCGAGACGGTGGACTATGACCTGCTGTACCAACTGGTCCGCGAAGTGGTGGAAGGGGAGAGCTTCCATCTGCTCGAAAAACTGGCGCGGGTGATCGCCGACACCATCCTCGAGCGCTTCCCGATCCGGCAGGCCACCGTCCGCATCGCGAAGCAGAACCTGGGCTGGACCACGGGCGGGCGGGCCATCATCGAAGTCACGAGGTCGATCGCGTGAAGGCCTATGTGGGGTTGGGCTCGAACCTTGGCGAGCGTGAGGAACAGATCCGCCAGGCCATCGACGAACTGGTGAAGCTGCCCCAGACGGTGTTGCTGCGCGCCTCTTCCCTTTACGACAGCGAACCCGTCGGCGAAGGCGACCAGCCGGATTTCCTCAACGCGGTCGCACTGCTCGACACGGATCTGGATCCGCGCCAACTCCTGTGGAACCTGCTCCTGATCGAAAAGCGGTTGGGTCGCGTGCGCACCGCGAAGTGGGGCCCACGCCTCATCGATCTGGACCTGTTGCTGTATGGCGAGGAGCAGATCGAGGAGGACGAGTTGCGCGTCCCGCATCCCGAGATCACGCGCCGCGCGTTCGTGCTGGTACCGTTGGTGGAACTGGATCCGGGACTGGTGCACCCGGGCACCGGCGAACTCATGTCCACGCACCTGTCGCAACTCAAAACGCGCCCGCCGGTCAAGCGCGGCACCCGCCTCTGGAACTGAGCGCCCGCCTGTGAGCGAGAATCGATACATCGTGATCGAAGGGGTGATCGGCGCTGGCAAGACCAGCCTCGCCCGGATGCTGAGCGAGCGACTCGCGGCGAAGCTCGTGCTGGAGGAGGTCGAGGAGAACCCGTTCCTCAAGGACTTCTACAAGGATCGCGCACGATTCGGGTTCCAGACGCAGATGCACTTCCTGTTCAGTCGCTACCAGCAGCAGCGCGACATGAAGCAAACCGATCTGTTCAGTGACAAGATGATCTCGGATTACTTGTTCCAGAAGGACCGGATCTTCGCTTCGCTCAATCTGGTCGACCGCGAAATGGCGCTCTACGACCGTCTCATGGGGTGGCTTGAGCTGGATGTGGTCAAGCCCGATGTGGTGGTGTATCTGCAGGCACACCCGGATACGCTCATGGATCGCATTTTCAAGCGCGCGCGACCATTCGAAAAAGACATGGAGCGCGATTACATCCGGCAATTGAACGAGGCCTATAACCACTTCTTCTTCCACTACACCGATACTCCGCTCCTGGTGGTGGACACCAATGCGATCGATTTCGTCAATCAGCAGGACGACTACGAGGACTTGGTCAAACGCA
Source organism: Candidatus Eiseniibacteriota bacterium (assembly GCA_031366735.1). Taxonomy (GTDB): domain Bacteria; phylum Eisenbacteria; class RBG-16-71-46; order RBG-16-71-46; family RBG-16-71-46; genus CAIXRL01. The sequence goes on along the minus strand of JANLOU010000051.1, from coordinate 9,311 downwards.
TCCTCTCGCACCGACAGGGCACGGTCTATTACCGGCCCATGGAGAAGGGACGATCCTCATGAGCGAGGGCAAGCTGACAAAAGCGCCCCGCGCCAAGCTGACGGCGCCGGCCATCGTGGAGATGAAACGCCGTGGGGAGTTGATCACCGTGGTGACCGCGTACGATTTCCCGACGGCGCGTATCGCCGATCAAGCGGGTGTCGAGGTGTTGCTCGTAGGCGACTCGGTGGGCACGGTGCTGCTGGGTTACGACAGCACGCTGCCGGTGACGATGGAGGATATGCTGCATCACACCAAGGCCGTGGTGCGAGCGAAGCCGAGCGCCATGGTGGTGGGTGATATGCCATTCATGAGCTACCAGGTCTCGGTCGAGCAGGCGGTGGCCAATGCCGGACGCTTCGTCCAGGAAGCGGGTGCGGACGCGATCAAGCTGGAGGGTGGGGAGCGCGTCGCGCCTGCCGTGCAACGCATCGTCGCGGCGGGCATCCCGGTGATGGGCCACTTGGGCCTCACGCCGCAATCGGTGCTGGCATTCGGGGGTTACAAAGTCCAGGCGCGCGGCGAAGCCGATCAGGAGCGACTGGTGCGCGAAGCCAAGCTGCTGCAGGACTCAGGCTGTTTCGCGCTCGTGCTCGAGGGTATCCCGGCCAAGCTGGGCGCCAGTGTGACGCGCGAACTGAGCATTCCGACGATCGGCATCGGCGCCGGCGTGAACTGTGATGGTCAAGTGCTGGTGACCCACGACATGGTGGGGCTGTACCTGGGGCGCACGCCCAAGTTCGTGCGTCGCTATGCCGATCTGGGGGACGGATTGCGGGACGCCATCACCCGCTATGTCGCAGATGTGAAGGCGCGGCGCTTCCCGGGCGACGCGGAGTCCTACTGATGGCTGTTGCTCGCCCCGCCGCGCGGCGCCGCATGGCTCGGCTGTCGGCCGTGGCACCGCTGCGCAAGCGGGTGCAGGGGTGGCGTGCCGCGGGGCAGCAAGTGGCCTTCGTGCCCACCATGGGCGCCATCCATGCGGGGCACCTTTCGCTCGTGGAGCGGGCGCGCCAGAGCAGCGATCGCGTCGTGGCGAGTATCTTCGTGAACCCGCTGCAGTTCGGTGCGGGCGAGGACTTCGGGAAGTACCCGCGACCCCTTGCACAGGACCGCAGGCGCTTTGCGGATTCCGGCGTGGACCTATTGTGGGAACCACAGGTGAGCGATATCTACCCGGTCGGGGATCGCACGCGCGTGCGCGTCGAAGGTCTGACGGCGGTGCTCGAGGGGGCGTCGCGACCGACCCATTTCGAGGGCGTCACCACGGTGGTCATGCGGCTCCTGCATGCGGTGCAGCCCGATGTGCTCTGGCTGGGCCAGAAGGACGCGCAACAGGCGATTGTGCTCGAACGCATGTGCGCTGACCTACTTGTGCCGGTGCGTGTGCGTCGCGGCGCAACGCTGCGTGAGGCGGATGGACTGGCGCTGAGTTCGCGCAACGCCTACCTGCTGCCGTACGAGCGCGAGCATGCCGTGGCGCTCTCCCAGGGACTGGCCTCGGCGCGGGCGTTGCTCCGCGGGGGCGAGCGCTCGGCGAGCGTGCTCATCGGTGCGATCCGCGCCGAGTGGGCAGGCTACCCGCTCGTCCGCGAGGACTACATCGCGGTGGTGGACGCGACCACACTCGAGCCGGTGCGAAAAGTGCGGCAGCGCGTACTCGTGGCCGTGGCGGCCCGCGTGGGCCGGGCCCGGTTGATCGACAACTTCGAATGGGGAAAGGCATGAGCCGCTACCGGCATCCCGAAGTGGCCGCGCTGGTCCTTGCCGCCGGCATGGGCAAGCGCATGAACAGTGATCTGGCCAAGGTGCTCCACCCGATGGCGGGGCGATCGCTGTTGGAGCATGTGCTGGAGGCCCTCGAGCTTCTGGGAGTGGGGCGGATGGTGGTGGTGATCGGTCACCAGCGCGAGCGCGTGCAGGCTGTCTTCGCGGGCCGCGAGGGGCTGGAGTGGGCCGTGCAGGCGGAGCAGCGCGGGACGGGGCATGCCTGCATGATGGCGGAGTCCGCACTGGGTGAGTTCGGTGGGACGCTGCTGGTGGTGTGCGGGGACACCCCGCTCCTGACCGCGCGCACGCTGCATGCGTTGTTGGAGACACACGCCGTTTCGGGCGCCGCGGTCACCGTGCTCTCGATGCGCTTGCCGGATCCCAAGGGCTATGGCCGCATCGTCCGCGACCGTGATGGTGTTGGCATCGAACGCATCGTCGAGGAGAAGGACGCCTCGCCCGAGCAGAAGCAGCTCGACGAAGTGAACAGCGGCATCTATGCCTTCTCGTATCCGGCCCTGACCGGCGTGCTGTCGCGCCTCACCGCCGATAACTCTCAGGGCGAGTACTACCTCACGGATACGGTGTCACTGCTGCAGGGGCGGGGCGCCAAGGCGGCGGTCGTGTGCGCGGACGACCATCAGGAGTTGATGGGCATCAACACCCCCGAGCAACTGGCCGAGGCCGAGGCGGCATGGCGTGTGCTGGAATCGCACGGGGGGCATTCGTGAAACGGCTCCCCGGACTCGATCGATTGTGGGCACCATGGCGCATGGCGTATCTCACCAAGGCCGATGAGCCCTCGGGTTGTCTGTTCTGCCGCGTGGGTAAGGGCACCAAGGCCACGGACCGGCGCGACCTGGTGCTGGTCCGCCGTGGCTCGGCAATGCTGATGCTGAATCGCTATCCCTACGCGCCGGCGCATCTCATGGTGGCGTTGCAGCGGCACGCGGCGCAGTTCCGCGAGCTCACGACCACAGAACGCCTCGATCTGCTCGACCTGACCGCGCTCGCGGAATCCGCGCTCGAACTCGAATACCAGCCTCACGGCATCAACTACGGTCTCAATGTGGGGCGCGTGGCGGGTGCGGGCTTTCCCGGGCACTTGCACTTGCATCTGGTGCCTCGCTGGAGCGGTGACACCAATTTCATGGCCACCGTGGGCGAGACCCGCGTCTTGCCCGAGTCCTTGCTCGCGACTTGGACGCGACTCCGCCGTGCCATCTCGGCGCTGGAAGCCAAGGCGGTGCCCGCCACCGCCTCCCCTCGCTCGGTCTCCAAGCGGACGCCCGCCCAGAGCAAGCGCCGGAGCCCTCGTGGCGCGTAAGAAGTCCGGGGGCAGCGGCCACTCGCTCGCGCTCGGTGTGGTCGGGGTCATGGTTGTGGCGCTATTGGGCGGCTTCCTCTGGAACCAGTTCGGCCCCCAACCAAGCCAGAAGCGCCGCACCGGGCAGCATATCGTGCGGGTGCAGGTCATGAATGGTTCCGGCGAGCCCGGCGTTGGGACGCGCGTGGCCCAATTCCTGCGAGAAGGCGGGTTCCAGGTCGTGGATGTCCGCAACGCCGATCGGAGTGACTACTTCTCCTCCATGGTGGTGGCCCGCAGAGCAGACCTTTCCCTCGCGCGCGAAGTAGCGCATTATCTGGGCGGGCCGCCGCTCATCCAGCAGGCGTGGGACTCCGAACTTGCGGATGTCACCGTGCTGATCGGTAGCGATCGCAGCCGACTGCAACTCGAGCCCTGAGGCAGGGCGGATTCTCCGGAGGATCCAGTGAACATCGGTGGGATGGAACTGTTCGTCATCATCGCGATCGTACTGCTGCTGTTCGGCCCGAGCCAGATTCCCAAGCTCGCCAAGGGTATGGGGCAGGCGATGCGCGAGTTCAAGAAGGCCCAGCGCGAGATCAACGATGAGATCGTGCGCGATGACACGAAGGATGCCTCCAAGCCGCCCGAGGCGAAACCTCCCGTCTGAATCAGCGGGTTGGCGCGCATCCCAGCCGGAGCACAGAGGGAACGAAATGAAGAAGCCGCGATCCCGATGGGGACCGCGGCTTCTGCTTGGGCAGCCGGGGGGATCGATTCGACTCAGTTCGCCGGGTGACGCACATCGGCGATGTCCGCACTGGCTCGGAGTCGCATGAGGTAGCCATCGAAGAAGGTGCGCTGGCGAGCGGTCAGGATCTCGGTGGTGAGCTGACCCTTGACCGCGTCATTGAACAGACTGTCGGGCGCTGACTGCCTGGCGTCGACGCGGCCGAAGAACCAGCCGCCCGTGGTGCGGACCGGGCCCACCACCTGACCCGGCTTGGAGCCCCATAGCGCGCCCTGGAACTCCGGTGCGCCGGCGACGCGCGGATCCGGCTGTTTGCGCGTCATCTGCGTCGGGAACGCCACAAGTTGCACTGCCTGCGCCGCGGCTTCGAGCGCAGCGCCCCCCTTGATGGCGGCCGCGATCTGGTCGGCCTTGGGCTTGGCCAGCTCGATGCGTTTTTCAAGGTCGGCGATCTGCTTGAGTTGTTCGGAGACCTCGGCCCGCGTCGGGGCGCCGGCCACATGCTGTGACGCGACCTGCGCGATCACGAACTGGTCCTCGCCCTCGAACACCGGACTGATCTCACCCTTCTTGTGACTCAGTCCCCAGTCCGCGGCCTCCGGCGTCGCGAACAGCTGCGGCGGCGTATTCGCGGCATCGTAGTAAGGAGTCTTCTGCGTGCTCATGCCCTTTTCCGTGGCCGCCTTGGCGAGCCCCACCGACTTGGCGCGCGCGTGCACGAGCTTGAGCTCATCGAACTGCTTCTGCACCGCGTCCGTTGCGGGACGGACCTTGATGACGATCTGGGCAAGCTTCACCTGGCCCGGCTGCAAATTGCGAGCGCTGGTGTCCGCCGCGGGGTTGAGGAGCTTGAACACCATCACCCGACCATTCTCCGGGTACGGATCGAGCACATCGCCAGGCGCGTGCGCGGCGACACTCTGGCCGATCACCGGGCCCAGTTCGCCTGGAGTGAACGCGCGGTCGATCACGCCGCCGCGATTCGAGTTCGGGCCCTCGCTGTAGTCCTTCGCGAGTTGCGCGAAATCCTCTCCCTTGCGTACGCGCTCGACGAGGCTCGCGGCCATGTCCATGGCGTCCTTGACCTCGGCGGCGCCGAAGGTCTTGGGCAGCGCCAGATATTCGACCTGGGTGCGTGCCGAAGTCGCCATGCGCGACTTGTACTTCTCGTAGACCTGCTGCAGTTCGGCGTCGTTGCCGCTGCTGGAGCCGGTGTCCGCAGGGGGAACCTGCACGACGGTCGCCGCCAGGCGCTCGGCCCGATCATGGAAGGCTTGTTCGAGTTCGCCCTGCGAGAGCTTGAGCGAGGACAACAGCCGTTCCTGCAACTTGCGCACCAGGAGTTCGTCGCGCACATATTTCTCGTGGACGCCCCAAGGGTAGCTGGGATTCTGGAGCATCTGCTGATATTTCTGGGGATCGAACACGCCGTTCGTCTGGAAGTTGCCATCGAGCAGCACGGACCGGGGTGGGTTGGTGCGCATCGCGTTCAGCACTTCGTTGTCGGTGACGGTGAGCCCTGCCTTCTTGGCCTCCTGCAGCAGCAGGCGCGAATCGACTACCGTCCGCCAAGCCTGCTGTTCGACCGACTTGAGGTCGCGGTCCACGGGGTCCGAGTTGAAGCGCTGGCGGAAGTTGAGCCGCGCTTCCTCGAATGCCATGCGGTACATCTCCTGAGTGATCTTCTCGCCGTTGACGCTACCGAGCGCGCCACTCATCTGGGCGCTGCGGCTGGAGTTGTTGCCCACGCCGGCCATGAAGATGAACCCGCCGATGAAAGAACCAACGGTGAGGATGATGAGCGCCAGCCAGATGGCTTTGATGCGTTTGTTCCCGGAACGCAGCTGATCGAGCATCGGGACTCCCGAAGGACGGACGAGAATGATGTGGACAGTGGTCTGCGGATGGAGGCGGGGGAGTCTACCAGCGGGCCGGGGCGGGGCACAATCGGAGCCAGATGCGACAGTGCGAGCGGCGTTGGGACACAGGAACCATGGAACCCAGTCCGCGCCTGTGCTAATCATGGTGCTGCGGGCCCATCGCGGGCCCCGTTGGGGTGCCGGTTCGCGCCCCACGCATCGCCGGCGAGGGAACGCACTGTGCGCACCGAACTCATCCGAACGTCCGAGCAGGAGACGCCGACGGTACCCACGCCGTTGAGTGAAACGGTGCTCGACACCCTCGAGCAGGGTGTGGTGGCGTTCGACCGGGAACGACGGGTGACCTACGCCAACAAACGGATCGAGGAGTTGTTGAGCGTCGAGTCCGGAGCGCTGTTGGGCATGCAGGGGAATCGCGTCTTCCCCGGCGCCGACGCTCGTTGGTTGAAGGGGGCGACGCGTGAGAGCCGCGACTTCCGTATCGAGACGGAGGGACGCGACCTGACGCTGCGGGCAGAGGCGCTCCCCATGCGCGACGAGGACGGGGAGTTCACCGGATCCGTCGTGATCGCGGACGCCATCTCCGAAACTGAGGACGGCGAGTTCCAGAAGAAGATCGACCGGCTCGTGTCGCTCGGTGAGTTGAGCGCCTATGTCGCGCACGAGATCCGCAATCCGCTCACGGGCATCCGCACCACGGTGCAGTTCGTGGCCAGCAAGTTCAAGCCGCGCGACCCGCGCCGCGAGGACTTGGACGATGTCATCCAGGAGCTGGACCGGATCGAGCAGATCATCACCGGACTGCTGCTTTTCGCCCGCCCTCCGCAGGCGCGGCCGCAGCCCTGTGATGTGCACCAGGTCCTGCAGCGCACGCTCGATCTGATGGAGTTGCAGCTGGACGATGCCAAGGTGAAAGTCACCAAGGTGCTGGCCGAGGAGTTGCCTCAGGTCGAGGCCGACCCCGACCTCATGCAGCAGGTGTTCCTCAATCTCTGCCTCAATGCCGTGCAGGCCATGCCCGAGGGGGGCGAGCTCAGCATCACGACCGGGGTGAGGCGCTATCGCACCCGGCGCTCGCTCGTGGATGTCTCTATTCGTGATACGGGCGTCGGGATCCCCAAGGATCTCATGGAGAAGATCTTCGACCCATTCTTCACCACGCGGTCCATGGGCACTGGCTTGGGATTGCCCATCTCGGTCCAGATCGTCCGGGACACGGGTGGTGTGATCACCGCGAAGAACAACCCCGGAGGTGGCGCCACACTGCGTGTGTCGCTGCCCGTCCCGACCGAACCCCCGGGACGCCCGGAGGAGTGAGCGCATGAAGATCACCGTACTGGTCGTGGATGACGAGCTGCTCATTCGCAAATCGCTGGGCAAGGTGCTGCGCGCGCGCGGCTACAATGTCGATGTCGCGAGCACCGGTGCCGAGGGCATCGAGAAGGTGGGCGAGCTCAAGCCCCATGTCATGGTGCTCGACATGCGGCTGCCCGACACGGACGGCATCAGCCTGCTCAAACGGGCCCGGGAGCTGGACCCCCTGCTGCAGGTCATCATGATCACGGCCTACGGCGATGTGCAGACCGCGGTCGATGCCATGAAGCATGGCGCCTGCGATTTCGTGCGCAAGCCCTACGAGATGGAGGACATCGTCCTCGCGGTGGAGTCGGCGGGCCGTAACTTCAAGCAAGCGTCCGAGCTCGACCTTTACCGCCGCAGGGCGTGGCAGCACTACACCGGCGAGGAGATCATCGGGCACTCGAACATCATGAAAGAGGTCCGTGGGCTGATCGAGAAGGTGGTCAAGAGCAAGGCCACCTCCGTGCTCATCACCGGCGAGAGCGGAACCGGCAAGGAATTGGTCGCGCGCGCGATCCATTACCGCAGCGATCGCGCCCAAGCCCCGCTCATGGAGGTGAACTGCTCGTCGTTCCAGGAGGCCCTGCTCGAGAACGAGTTGTTCGGCCACGAGAAGGGCGCCTTCACCGACGCGACGGACACCAAGAAGGGCCTGGTCGAACTTTGCGATGGGGGCACGCTGTTCCTGGACGAGGTCGCGGACATGCCGCTGCCCACCCAGGCCAAGCTGCTTCGCTTCATCGACCACCGCAACTTCAAGCGGGTCGGCGGCGCTTTCGACATCAGCGTCGACATCCGCTTGGTCGCCGCCACGAACAAGAATGTCGAGGACGAAGTGCGGCTCACGCGCTTCCGCAACGATCTCTACTTCCGCCTCAAAGTCGTGGCCATCCACCTGCCGCCACTGCGCTTGCGGGGCGACGATGTGCTCATGCTGGGACGGCATTTCATGCGCGAGTTCGCGAAGAAGTTCTCCAAGGACTTCACCGACATCGCACCCGACGCCCAGCAGGTATTCCTGGATTATCCCTGGCCGGGCAATGTGCGTGAGCTGAGAAACCTCATCGAGCGCGTCGTGCTGCTCGAGGAGGGCGAGCGCATCGAGGCGGACCATCTGCCGGCGGAAATGCTCGGGCACCGTCCGTCATCCGGGAGCGCAGCGGCAGCGGCATTGCGCGATGTGCTCGGGCTGCCGACCCTCGCGCAGATCGAGGCGGAGCACATCAGCGAAGTATTGAAGCTCACTGCGGGAAACAAGAGTCGCGCGGCGCGCATCCTCGGCATCTCTCGCCAAGGTCTCATCGAGAAACTTCGCCGCCTCCGCATGGAAGAGAGTGTGGGTCGTCAAGTCTCTTGACACCCCACAACAAACTGGACAGTGTTTCGTAACTCATTGCACTGCAGTGTATTGGGTTGAGCGGAACTGGTAACATGCCAGTTTATTGACAGTTACGCGTGTGGACCCGCCTGCGTCGTGCACCTACTTCGCGATCGATTGAACATCATCTTCGCCGCAACTGGCTTGATGGATTGAATGTTCTGGGCGCCTCGGCAGGGACTACGGATGCTCTTGGCACAGTTGCTGCACATGTACATCTGCGAGGCGCAGCGGCGACTCCGCTGAGCCAGCAACGTGTCCGCAGCTACAAAGAGCAACCACAGTTCACCCTACGAGGAGGTGATTTCGCATGGCTGCCAAGAAGAAGGCTGCGAAGAAGAAGGTCACGAAGAAGAAGGCTGCAAAGAAGAAGAAGTAACCGGTTTTCTGGACCTGGCACGTCCTGAGGGGCGCGTTGGCGAATACGCCGACCGCCCCTCGACCTTTTCCCATCAGTCGTTATGATGCAGCGTGAGCCTCCTGTGACCTCGACCGAACCCACGCGCATCGACGCCATCCGTATCCGCGGTGCCCGCCAGCACAACCTGCGGAACTTCGATCTCGATATCCCACGTGGACGCCTGACTGTGGTGACCGGGGTCTCGGGCTCCGGCAAGAGCTCCCTCGCGTTCGACACGCTGTACGCCGAAGGGCAGCGCCGGTATGTGGAGTCGGTCTCCACCTACGCCAAGCAGTTCCTCGACCGATTGCCGCGCCCGGATGTGGACGCCATCCATGGGCTGACGCCCGCGGTGGCGATCCAGCAGATCTCGCCCGCGCGCAGTGTGCGCTCGACCGTGGGGACGGCCACCGAGATCCACGACTATC
>JANLOU010000612.1:0-2437 GCA_031366735.1 Candidatus Eiseniibacteriota bacterium | reverse complement strand
TGCGATCACTCGCGAGGAGTGACTTCAAGCCATGCAGCAGCACATCGTCGGCAAGATGGAACAGCGAATAGGTCTTCATGGCAGGCATCCGCGGGGGCGGGTCGCGGGGGCCGGGGCGCTCTTACTTCATATCATGAGCCTGCGCGACGCTCGTGCAGCCCGAATGAGCGCGGAACTCGGCCCAGCGCGAGAACTTTCGCAATGCGAACCTCGCGAGTCCACGCGCATGCCTGCGCCGCGCGCCCTCGCGCATGGCAGCGCAGCACCACCGACCCGAGGTAGGTCCGGCCCCAGAACCCGTCAAGTGGAATCGCCGACCGGACTGGATCGTTCCAGGGGCTCAGGCGATAGGGCGCGACGCACCTTCGCGAGCACTGTCGTGATCACTGGCTCCGGCCGGCCCGAGCCTCGTGGGCTCGAAAGGCGTATCGCTCGCGATCGGTATACACGGGCGGAGTGGCGCGCGGGAGCACAACAACGCAGTCATACTGCTGCGCAGGCACGAAGCGCTCGTACCACAGACCTGAGTACCGCGAATGCTGTTCCATGTTCCACCATGCAGCGTTCAAACCGTTCGGGCGTGTATTGAATATCGCAACGCCACCACCGGGGTTGCGCTTCAGGATGCGCTGCTCGATCGAGCTGCGCGATGCACCGCCAATCGCGACGGTCACGCGGTCATTGCGTGCGATGGTGCCTTCGCCGAAATACAAGCCGACAACGAAGACGCGATCTGGGTAGCGCCCTGTGAGAACGCCCCCGAGGGATACGAAGGATTCTGGATCAACGCCCCGCCGTGGGTAGAGCATCGCTGCCTTGCTGTGCTCCTCGGGGATGCTGTCCGCGGCAACGAGGTCAGCCCGACGGCGCGCGTGCCAGTTGTGGGTGAGGATGACGGTGGGTTGATTTGGGTAGAGATCATCGTGGACAAGCGCTGCCAGGCGCCCCATCTGCTTGTCCCGCAGGATGAGATCCCGCGAGGCCGACATGTCGTCCAAGGCGTCCACCCAGAGCTGGAAGCAGTCGAGCAATGCCCTGGCGGTCGCCAATCCGGTGCGGAGCGAGTCGCTCTGCGATGAGCCGACGCGCGAGCGCACGAGTGCTTTCCCCTTCGACAGCCAATCCAGCGCGCGCATTCGATCCCCCGTCATGGTCAAAGGGGCCGAACGCTCCAAGCGCTGCAGTTGGTCCAGGATTGCACCCAACTTGCGCAGCACATGGCTGCTGTCGGTGGCTACTTCCAACACGGCGCCCAATATTCGGGACGGTGCGCGGCCACGCTGGGCGTCCAACATGACCGGGTCGATTCCCACGAACCGGATCGTGTCGCCCGCGGCAGCGCGCTGGCGGATGTAGGTCACCAGGTCGCGATACGCGCTGCTGTGCCAGACGGCGTAGGTGGTTGACTCCACATACGCGGAAGCCGTCAGCGAGGTGTCGTTGAGCGAAGTCCCGTAGAAGGCCAGAAAAGGACTCTCGAGCAGAATGAGCTTTGCATGGCCCCGTGCATGCAGCGCTTGGACGACGGCGAGCTTGAAGCGCCCGAACTCCTCGACACCATGCGAGGACTCCCCGAGCACAACGATCGGATGCCGGGCCGCAGCGACGGCGACCTGTGACGCAAGGCTGTCGAGTGGGATTGCCGCAACGCGAGTAGGCGGACCTGGCCGGCAGCCCTCCGCGGCCACGATCGACAAGAGCCATCCGAGTAGTAATGGACCCGCTTGGAACCGAGCCAGCACTCGCTTCACCTCGCTCCCTCCGTTCGTCGCGAACCCTGCGCGCACTCTACCCGTGTCCCCATGCGCCAAGCGAACAATCACCCCGCCCTTGCCCCGAAGTCCCCCACCATTGTGCTATAAGTCGCCGCGCATGCACCGCGGCGGTGGACGCCGCCCACTTCCGCCCGAGGGCACCGGTCGATGGAACGCATCGAATCCCATCTCGATCCCCGTAGCGCCGAGTTCGCCGCCAATGCCGCGCATCATCGCGCCCTCGTCGCCGATCTGCACCAGCGCCTCGCGACCGCGCAGCAGGGCGGCGGTCCCGAGTTGATCGCCAAGCACACGGCGCGCGGCAAGCTGTTCGTGCGCGAACGCATCGAGCGGCTGCTCGATCCCGGCACCGCCTTCCTCGAACTGTCGCCGCTCGCGGCCAATGGGATGTACGACGGCGATGCGCCGGCTGCGGGCGTGGTCACGGGCATCGGCGTGGTGCAGGGGCGTCAGGTGATGGTCGTCGCCAATGATGCCACGGTGAAGGGTGGCACTTATTACCCGATCACCGTCAAGAAGCATGTGCGAGCGCAAGAGGTGGCCCTGGAGAATCGGCTGCCGTGCATCTACCTCGTGGACTCCGGCGGTGCGTTCCTGCCGCTGCAGGCCGAAGTGTTCCCCGACCGCGAGCATTTCGGGCGCATCTTCTACAATCAGGCGCG
>JANLOU010000576.1:0-5138 GCA_031366735.1 Candidatus Eiseniibacteriota bacterium | reverse complement strand
GGCGCCTGCGTCGCGCTCTCGGCCAGCTTGGCGAACTCCGCCTCGAGCCCGTGCCTGGCGCCTTCGGCCTGCGACTTCTTGAGCGTTGCCAACTCGGCTTTGAGCTTCTCGATCTGCGCCGGGACGGCGTCGGGCGGCGATTGCAGCGCCTGCGCCGCCTGTGTCAGCAGTGCGTGCTGCTCGCGCAACCAGCGCAGCGCTTCGGTGCCGCAGAGCGCCTCGAGCCGGCGCACACCACTGGCGATTGCCGATTCGCCCGTGATCACGAAGGCGCCAATGTCACCGGTGCGCTTCACATGCGTGCCGCCGCACAGTTCGCGGCTGGGCTCGATTCCTGCGCTCTCGACACCCGCAACCATGACCATGCGCACTTCGGCGCCATACTTCTCGCCGAACAGCGCCATGGCGCCGAGCTGCTTGGCCTGATCGATCGGCATCAGGCGCCAGCTCACCTCGCGATTGGCCAGCACCCAGTCGTTGACCCGCGACTCGACCGTGGCGAGTTGTTCGGGCGAGGGCGCCTCGAAGTGCGAATAGTCGAACCGCAGCCGCTCGGGCGACACCATCGAGCCCGCCTGATGCACATGCGTGCCCAGCACGGTTCGCAACACCGCATGCAACAAGTGCGTTGCCGTGTGGTGGCGCTCGGTGGGCGCACGATGGGCGGGATCCACCACCGCTTCGAGCGATATAGCCTCGCCACTGCCCAACAAGTCCTCGCGCGCCCCGCTCACCAGCCGCACGCGGTGCACGATCGCGTCGTCCTCTTTGTAGACCTGCGTCAACTGCGCGCGTGCGCCGCCGCTCAAGAGCGCGCCCTGGTCCGAGACCTGGCCACCCGACTCGGCATAGCAGGGCGTACGGTCCAACACCAGCTCCAGTTCGTCGCCGCGCTCGCGCCACCGCATGAGCTGAAGCCCTTCGGCTCGAACGGAGTCGTAGCCCAGGAACCTGGAATCTGCGCCGGGCCGGACCACGGTCCACTGCGCACGGTCACCGACTGAGTCTTTGCTGAACTTGCTCGCCGCGCGCGCGCGCTTGCGCTGCTCGCCCATGGCGGCTTCGAAACCCGCCAGATCCACCGTGAGCCCGCGCTCCGCCGCGATCTCCTGCGTGAGCTCGATCGGGAATCCATAGGTATCGTGCAACTGGAACGCCTCGGCCCCGGCGATGCCCTTGCCGCCTTTGGCGAGCAACTCCTCGAGTCGCTCCATGCCCGCCTCGTAGGTCTGCCCGAAGCCCGCCTCTTCCTGCTCGAGCACGCGCAGGATGCGCTCGCCATTGAGCGCCAGTTCCTTGTAATGGCCACCGAATTGCGCGATCGCCTGTTCGGCCACGCGTGGCAGGAACGAGTCGTGCAGCGACAGGCTCTGGCGCGAGCGGCCGCGCGTGACCGCGCGGCGCAATAGGCGGCGCAGCACATACCCCGCGCCCTCATTGCCCGGCAGCGCGCCCTCGGCAATCGCAAAGGTGAGTGCGCGCACATGGTCGGCGATGATGCGCGCGTCGCGCACCGCAGCCTTGCGTGTGGCATCGGTGAGTTGGGCCTGCGATAGCACCGAGTCCACCAGTGGCGCGAACAGGTCGGTTTCGAAGATGGTGTTGCGACCCTGCATGATCAGCGCGAGGCGCTCGATGCCCATGCCGGTGTCGATGCCCGGGTTCGCAAGCGGCGTCAGCGTGCCGTCGGCCTGCGCGTCGAACTGCGGGAAGACATTGTTCCAGAACTCCATGAAGCGGTCGCCCGGGTCGCCGGGTCGCTCGCCCCAGAAGGCGCCATCGGGCAGGTAGTCGGGACGCTGCTCGCCCAGATCGAAGTACAGCTCGCTGCACGGGCCGCATGCACCCGCGCCACCCGCGGGGCCCCAGAAGTTATCCGCGCGACCCAGCGCCACGATGTGCTCGGGCGCAACGCCCAGCTTCTGCCACAGCAAGGCCGCCTCGTCATCGCGCGGCAGCGTACCCTCTCCCGCGAAGATCGACGCGTACACGCGCTCGGGCGGCAGGCCCAGCACCTTGGTGACGAACTCCCACGCCATCGCGCAGGCTTCTTCCTTGAAGTAGGCGCCTTTGGAGCGCGGGCCGAACGAGAAGTTGCCGAGCATCTCGAAGAAGGTGTCGTGCCGCGGCGTGAGTCCGACATTGTCGAGGTCGGTCAAGCGTAGGCACTTCTGCACCGAGGTCGCGCGCGTGTAGGGCACATCGCCGGTGGCTGAGTAGTAGGGCTTGAACTGCACCATGCCCGCGGTGGTGAACATGAGCGTGGGGTCGCCGTGCGGCACCAAAGGGGACGACGGCACCTCGGTATGGCCATGCTCGACGAAGTAGTCGAGGAAGGCGCGACGGAGCTGCGCGCCAGTCTTGAGCGTGGTCGAGCTGGACATCCGGTCTCCCGGCAAGTGTGGGGACCGCGGCGCTCCGGGATCGGGGGCGGCCGGGCCGGTCGTGGGTCGGGTGCAGGCCGGGAAAAGATACCGGAAGCGCTCCCGGATTGCAGCGCAAGGCCCGCCCTACTGCTCGGCCGTCTCCCCGTGCTCGTCCTCACGCAGCGCCAGCGCCGCGCGGATCACCTCGCCGCTGTAGCCGCGGCGCACGAGCAGCGCGTAGAGCCGCTGCTGCTGCTTGCGGGGATCCAGCTTGGCGTAACGACGGCGCGCCTGCGCCACCAGCTTGGCGGCGATGGCCACTTCGTCGATGGCGCCCTCTCGGGCCTCGATGATGCCGCGGGCAGCGGTCACCGCTTCGTCGCCCACGCCCTTGCCGCGCAACTCCTGCTGCAGGCGGCGCCAGCCGGCGGGCTTGCGGCCCCAGCGGCCGGCCAGGAATGCGCGGGCGTACTCGGTGTCGTCCACCAGCCCGACCGCGACCAGCCGCTCGAGCACTTCGGCGATGGTCTCGGGGGTATAGGACTTCTCGGCCAGACGCGCGGCCAGATCGCTCTGGGTGCGCCGGGCACGCTCGAGCAGTTTGAGCGCGGCCTCGCGGCAAGCGCCGACATCGCTCGAGGGTTCGGTGGGCTGGCTATGGGCAGGACGACGGCTTCGCACGGCTGGGACTCCGTAAGGGCGCGGCACTGGGCCGCGCCCCCGGGGGATGTGCGTGTCGATCAGCGACGGCGATCCGCCACCGCCACCGCCGGTTTACTGGCCGCCGCCGCGGGCGCGGCAGCGCCGTTGGCACGCGGAGCGTCGCCGTTGCTGGTGCCATTCACCGGCGGCGGCGGGGTGAAGCCCGCCGAGTTGGGCATGGCGACCTTGAGCCCCAGTTGCGGCAGCAACTTGGCTTCGATCTTGTGGCGGATATCGTCATGCTCCTTGAGGAACATGCGCGTGTTCTCGCGGCCCTGACCCAGTCGCTCCTCGCCGAAGGAGAACCATGTGCCGGCCTTGTTGATGACCAGCTTGTCGACGGCGAAGTCGATGATCTCGCCCTCACGCGAGATGCCCTGGTTGTAGAGGATGTCGAACTCGGCCTCGCGGAACGGCGCAGCGACCTTGTTCTTGACCACCTTGACCTTGGTGCGATTGCCCACCGCGGTGTCGCCCTCTTTGAGCGTCTGGATGCGACGGATGTCGAGGCGCACGGAGGCGTAGAACTTGAGCGCACGGCCACCCGCGGTGGTCTCGGGGTTGCCGAACATGACGCCGATCTGCATGCGGATCTGGTTGATGAAGATCACGCAGGTGTTGCTCTTGTTGATTGAACCGGTGAGCTTGCGCAGCGCCTGCGACATGAGCCGCGCCTGCAGCCCGACATGCGAATCGCCCATCTCGCCTTCGATCTCGGCGCGCGGCACCAGGGCCGCGACGGAGTCGATGACCACGATGTCGACCGCGCCCGAGCGCACGAGCGTGTCGCAGATCTCGAGCGCCTCTTCGCCGGTGTCCGGCTGGGCCACATGCAGGTTGGCGATATCCACGCCCAGCTTGGCGGCGTAGTTGGAGTCGAGCGCGTGCTCGGCGTCGATGAACACCGCGCTGCCGCCGACCTTCTGGGCGTTGGCGATGATCGTGAGCGCGAGCGTGGTCTTGCCCGAGGATTCCGGTCCGTAGATCTCGATGATGCGCCCACGCGGCACACCCCCCACGCCGAGCGCCATGTCGAGTCCGATGGAACCGGTCGAGATGGTCTCGATGTCGGGCGCGAAGTTACCTTCGCCCAGCTTCATGATGGAGCCCTTGCCGAACTGCTTTTCGATCTGCTGCAGGGCGAGGTCCAGCGCCTTGGTCCGTTCCTTGGCGTTCGGCGGCGGGTTGAAGTTCATCGGCTGCGTCTCCTTCGCAGAATCTGCGTCTTGAGTGCGGGGATTCGGTGGCGCCGCGCATGGTACACACCTGTGCAGTAGCATGGAAGGGATATTTTAGTTGGCATGCAACTCGTTGTGCCGCAACGGCTTGATTTTCCAACACGCCGCCTAACGCACCACCACACCCAGCGTCAGCAGGTAACCCGGCGCGTACTGCCCCGCCCCGACCGGCGCCTGGCGCTCGAGCGGCGAGGTCTCGAACGAGCACCCCAGCGGCCCGCGCGTGAACGCCGCGCGCCGGGCCGGCGGGCCCTCGGCGAAGCACGAGTCCTGGAAAGCCCAGCCCCGCGCGCGCAGCCACGATTCGAGCTCGCGCGCCGCCGCCACGCCGTGCGGGCTGGCGTCATCGGCCACCTCGATCAGCAGCGTCCAGCCCGGGGCCAACCCCTCGTGGCCGCAGAACATCAGGCGATCCTCGCGCGTGCGCACGCTCACCCCTTCGCGCCCGCGCGCCACGCCCGCGAGCGAATCGCACACCGTGCGCGCCAGTTGCATGGGCTGCACGCCGCGTGGCTTGCGCGGCGCCTTGGCGGCGAAGCCCACGGTCACGAACACGAACACGCCAAGCGCCGTCGCCAGCAGCACCAGCCAGCGCTTCATGAGTCGAGCCCCGCGTCGAGCGGCAGCTCCGCCACATGTCGGCGCACCATGTCGAGCGCCGTCTGCACCGCGCGCTCGCGGATGGTGGCGCGGGTGCCGCGCAGTGTCAGGAGGCGTACGGCATCGCCCAACGGTGAGCTCACCGCCACGAACACGGTGCCGACCGGCTTGGCTTCGCTGCCGCCGTCGGGCCCGGCAATGCCGGTCAAGCTCACGCCCACCTGCACGCCCG
>JANLOU010000573.1:0-2016 GCA_031366735.1 Candidatus Eiseniibacteriota bacterium | reverse complement strand
TCGCCAGCCCGTGCCCGAGAGAGTCCCAACGCCTTGATAGACGCGCGCGCGCGCCGCTTCGATCGAATCAGCCACGCACGCCACATGCGCCGCGCGGCCACCCTTCAGTTGATAACCCTCGCCCGCACGGCGAGTCGCCGCATGGAAGACGAGCAACCCAGCTGCTGCCAGTCCATCGAGACCCACGATCTCCCCCCCACCCGAACGCGGCTCGGGGTAACCGGCCTCGACGATCGCCACCGTGACCGCGGCCCCACCGCTGCGGCCCACCTTGGCCGATTCAAGCAGGCCATCCGCAGCGCCGGCGAGCAGTCCGGAGAACGAGCCAGCGACCAAGGGCAGGATACACTGCGTCTCGGGATCGCCGAAGCGTGCATTGAACTCGATCACGCGTGGCCCCGAGACGGTGAGCATCAGACCACAGTAGAGCGCCCCCCGGTACGGCGTGCCCCGGGAAGCCATGGTGCGCAGGACCGGCCCGACGATCCGTTCGCTCACTTCGCGTTCGAGTTCGGGCGTGATCGCCGATGTTGGCGCATAGGCGCCCATGCCGCCCGTGTTGGCGCCCTGGTCGCCGTCGTACGCCCGCTTATGGTCTCGGGCCGCGGGCAACAACACCGATCGTTCGCCGTCACACACCGCGATCACCGACGCTTCCTCGCCTTCGAGATATTCTTCGAACACGACCCGTGCACCGCCGGCTCCGAATCGACCCCCGACCAGACACTCCCGCACGAAAGCTTCGACTTCGCCCCGATCCGCGCTGACGAGCACTCCCTTGCCGGCGGCCAAGCCATCCGCCTTCACCACCCAGTGGGGGCCGAAGTCGCCCAGTGCCGCGAGCGCGGATCCGACCTCATCATGGACCGCGGCGCGCGCCGTCGGCACGTTCGCCGCGAGCATGATCTCTTTTGCGAACCACTTGCTCGACTCGAGTCTGGCCGCCGCCTGCGATGCGCCGAAGACACGCACAGCGGCGGCACTCAGCGCGTCACTGACCCCAGCGGCGAGCGGCGCCTCGGGCCCGATCACGACCAACTCGATTGCGTGCGTGCGCACGGCAGCAAGCAGTGCAGGTGCATCGTCCTCGGCAATGGCGAGCCGCGTGAAGCTCGAGGCCATGCCGTCGTTCCCGGGCGCCACCCAGACGGTTGGCGCATGCGCGTCTCGGGCCAGGCGCCATGCCAGCGCGTGTTCGCGGCCACCGGATCCCACCACGAGGATGCGAGAAGGATTCACGCCGGCATTTTAGGCGTGCCCTTCGTGCAGGGTCAAGGTTGACTCAACGCTCGGACGCTCCCCAACCTTGCAGGAGCAGCGCCTCGAGCAGATCCGCACCTCCAGCATGGACCACCGGCGGATCGCTCTGGTCCCAGACCAGTGCCAGATCGATCTGCACCAAGGTCAGGAGTGCTCGCGCGGCCTCCCGCAGAACCTCGAGTTCATTCCCCGCGCCGGCCGCTTGCTGAAGCGCGGCGAGTCGCGCCCGGGTTTCGACAGAAGCAAGGCCCGGCAACAACGCAAAGGGTCCGCCATGCTCACCGCGCGCGTGATCGCTCGCGAACTCCCCCACAATGACCACCGCTTCTGCCTCGCGCAGTTCGTCATCCAGTTGCACCAGCAGCCCACCGTGCGTGGTGCCCACCGTGAAGTGAGGTCCCCCCAAAGGGTCGTGCAGCACGACCGGCATACCGAGCGTGTCGTGGAGTTCGCGGGCTCGCTCGCGCCGCGCGGCATCGAGCGGCTCAGTACCGTGGAGCAGTGTCAGCATGCGTCCGCGGGGCAAGCCAACGCGCGACAGTGCTTCCGCCACCTCGGCGAGCGCCACCTCGTCATGCGACTCCAATCGAGCGTCGCCCACCAGCACGGTGACATGCGGCGCGGGGAATCGTTGCATCAGTGTGGCACCTTGCGGCGCCGCCAGTGCCCGTCGCACAGCTCCACGGAATGACACACCCGCTCCTTAAGCGCCGCGGCTGGCCAACTCTTGCTGCATCAGTTCCTGCACGGTCTGTG
>JANLOU010000569.1:0-4549 GCA_031366735.1 Candidatus Eiseniibacteriota bacterium | reverse complement strand
TTCCGACACGATGCGGCCGGGACGGAGCGCTCCGAGGATGCCGACACCCGCGCCGAGCAGCAGCCCGACAATCACCACGACCGACCGCTTGGGGCGCGCGTGACGTGCGGGAGGAACCGCCGGATCGAGCACCTCGACCGTGGTGACATCACGAGCCTCGTCGATGCGTGACTCCTCGTACTGTGCGCTCAACAACATCCAGACCTGCTCGAGCGTCTTCACGCGCCGAAACAATCGGGCCTGCTGCAGACCAGTCTCGGGGAGTGCGCCCAACTGCTGCTCGATGCTGTGCATCTGCTGGCGAATCGCTGTGGCCTCGTCCGAGCCTCCCCGGGAGTAGGATTCCACGACGCCGAGCCTGACTTGAAGTGCGGCGCGCTGCGCATAGAGGCGAGCGGAAGCCTCGGCGGCCGCAGACATCTCGGGGCTCAATGCTGGCGAACGATGCTTCGACTCATAGTTCGCGAGCGCCTGCTCAGCAGATTCCAACTCGGCCTTGGCTTCCTTGAGGCGACGATCCAGGAACTCCCGCGTGCGCCGTCCTTTGGTCATGCGGACTTCGCGATTGAAATGATCCAGCCGCTGAACGAATCCGTTCGCCAGTTCGGCCGCACGCTTGGGGTCGCGGTCCTCGACGGTGATCTCGATGGTGCCGGCCTCGGTGAGCTTGAACTTGCAATGCAAGCCAAGCTCCCTGATCGCGTCCTCATCCAGCTTCTTCTTGTAGCGAGCTTTGAGATCGAAGTCCGAGATCATCTCTTGATTCAACCGACGACTGGAAAGCACTGACAGGAAAACATCCGCAGGCGTCGCCTGCGTCGGGATGCTGATTCCTGGGACGGCAATGCCCCGCAGCAGCGAAACCAGCCCAAATCCGGATTCGCTCTCGGACGGCGGCAGCAAAGATGTCTGCGCCCGATACCAGCGTGGCAGCAGAAATGCGGCCGCAACTCCGAGCAGCGCCCCGACGAGCGCAAACATCAGGATAGAACGTCGCTGCGACCAGACCCTCAGCCAGAAAGGGCGGATATCGATCGTTTGGTCCATGATTCCTCGAGCTAGCGCCGAACCGCAACGACGATGACCGCGATCTGGCCGACGACCGTGAGGATATCCCGGAAGACGGCCCACGGATCTCGCTCGCGGCGCTCCGGTACCCAGATGAAATCGCCGGGCTGGATCTCGCTGACATTGCCAGCGGGGACCACCTGGCCATTATTTGCACGCGTGATCCGGATCGAACCCTTCGATGCGCGCCCGGTGTATCCACCCGCCAATCGGATGTACTCGCCGGGACCGCGACGGCCCACGAACTCGATGAGTCCTGGATTGCGCACTTGGCCCTCGACTCGCACGGAGGTGACGAGCCGTTCCACCCGCACCAAGTCGCCGTTGCGCAAGAGCAGGTCAAGGTCACGTTGGTTGCCGTCCGAGGTGACCCTTGACCAGTCGATTCGGAAGCTGTTCTTGCGCTCTGCGAGCCGGGTCTGGAGCAGGATGTACTCGGATTCAGTCATCTGCTCACGCGAGAGGCGTGCCAGCCGGTCAAGGTCGGGGTCCGCGTCGGTGACACCCTCCGGGTTTCGCAGGAGCACCAGATTCCCGGCGTTCGCATACGCGCCAAGCCCACCTGCCCATCCGATCAGATCGCTCAATCGATCATGTCCCACGCGGATTGGGAAGATCCCAGGGCGAGCGACTTCGCCGATGATGCTGACCGATGGGACCTGATGAAAGTCGGACTGGTAGTAGACGAACAGGGCATCCCCATCTCGTAACGAGGTTGCCAGCACTCCAGTCTCGTCGCCCTGGAGCGCGATCACCAACGATTCTCGAACGGTCGCGCTCGTGAATCGGACGAGGACTGCCCGGCCGAGGCTTGCCGATGGTAGCAGGCCGCCCGAGATTCGGAGCAGAGTGGAAAGGCTGTCCCCGCGAGCGAGTTCGAATCGCCCGGGGCGCGCAAGCGCGCCGGCGCTGGTCACGAACTCCCGCGCAACCGGTACATCCACGACATCGCCATCCAGCACCGACGCGTCCGCGATGGCATCGCCTGCGTTCGCCAGCAGCACCAGGTCCGCGCGGTTCGCGCGGCCATCCCGATGTCGCAGCATCACATTGCGGAGCGAGGCCCCTGCGCGTGGTTTCGCCATCGCCACGATCTCACTCGCCCTTGACACGGCGGTCGCCTCGTATGCACCGGGCGCTTCCACCTCACCGGTCACAAACACCCTGAATCGCCGCAACTGCACCAGGCGCAACTCTGCTACCACGCCTTGAAACGCCCTCGCCATGCTTTCGCGCACTTGCTGGCGGGCCTGAGTCAGAGTCGAACCGGTCAGATCGATGGTGCCTACCTCTGGCAGTGACAGCCGACCCTCCGGATCCACCATGATCATCGTGGTCCGCGCGAGCCGCCCGCGGAGCTGAAGTTCGAAGCGATCCCCGGGGCCCACGATATAGCGGTCGGCGTCGATCGTTCCCGGCTGTGCGGAAGGCGTCAGGATCCGGGCCGAGCGCACACCCGAACTCAGGGTCGGGTCCTCGTCGATCATCGGATGCCGAGCATCCTCGGGGTTTGAGGCCGAAGTCTGAGCCCGCGCCAAGGCGGCCGAACCCATGGCGAGGAGCACCAGCATGGTCGCGCAGAGACGCCTCAAGCTTTCACCTCTCCCAGAACCTTACGCTGCCCATACATACGCTCGTAGTAAGCACGGAACTCACCCTGCTTGATGGGCCGCCACCAAGCTTCGTTGGCCTGGAACCATTCCACCGTCTGGCGAATGCCCTGCTCGAACGTGACGGCGGGCTTCCACCCGGTCATCCGCGTGAGCTTGCTTGAGTCGACGGCGTAGCGCCGATCGTGCCCCGGCCGGTCCTCGACATACCGCACCAGCGTCTTCGGCTTTCCGAGCAGGCCGAGCAATGTGTCGGTAATGGTCAGGACATCGAGCTCGTGCTGCGCACCGATGTTGAACGTCTCGCCCTCGATACCGGGGAACGCGAGCAGCGTGATGAGCGCCGAGCAGTGGTCGTCCACGTGCAGCCAGTCGCGCGTGTTCTTACCGTTGCCGTACACCGGCAGCGCCTCGCTGTCGATGGCGTTGGTGATGAACAAGGGCACCAGCTTCTCGGGATACTGTCGCGGACCGTAGTTGTTCGAGCAGCGTGTGATCACCACCGGGAGCCCGTAGGTACACCAGTACGCATAGGCGAGTCGGTCGCCACCCGCTTTGCTGGCGGCGTAGGGAGAGCGCGGGTTCAGCGCCCACTCCTCGGTGGAGTGTCCTTCGAGCACCTCGCCGTACACCTCATCGGTGCTCACCTGGATGAAGCGCTTCACTCCAACACGGCGCGCTTCCTCGCCCAGCACGAACACGCCGTACACGTCGGTTTGGATGAACTCGCCCGGCGTCTCGATCGAGCGATCCACATGTGACTCGGCCGCGAAGTTCAGTACGAAGTCGCAGCCCTTCATCGCCTTCGCCACCGCCTCGGGATCCCGGATGTCGCCATGCACGAACGTGAGGTTCGCATCGGGGATGCCCGCCAGGTTCTCGCGTCGCCCCGCATACGTGAGCGCATCGAGCACCACCACATGCGCATTGGGAAACTGCTCGTGGAATCGATGCACGAAGTTCGAGCCGATGAAACCGGCTCCGCCGGTCACGAGGACACGCGAGGACTCGAGTGCGAACGGTGCGTTCATGCTTTCTTCCGTGCAGTCACATTGAGGTTGAGCGCGATCTTCTCGTCGCGGAAACAAACATTCTCGCACGCGACCTGCTCAAAGCCAGCGGCGTGCATTTCGGACGTGACCGAGTCGCGGGTGAAGACATCCTTATGGAGTTGCTCCGGCGCATTCCATGGCACCGGGTCACCGTGCGTATAACGATAGACCTCTTCGAGCGAGAAGACTGGGGCGAGCACCCCCGGACGGCGGTTCACGTAGTGATCGGCAATCACATCGAAGTCCGGAATGAACGCGATGTGAAGCACGCCGCCAGGCTTCAGTACCCGATTCCATTCACGCAGCGCGGCCAAACGCTCATGGCGGAACAGATGCTCGTACACGGCCTCCATGCGGATCTCGTCCACCGAGAAATCGCGAAAGTCTTTAAGCTTGGTGACATCCCCCACAAGGTCGGTCGCCGGCGTCGGGACCAGATCGATGTTGACCCAGCCCTCGCGGCGAATGTTCCCGCACCCCAAGTGCAGCCGCAATGGGCTTGGGAATGACGCCACGGACCGGGCCTCAGCTCGACCTGCCCGCGGCTTGGGAACCACGAAGACTCCGCCGCGAGCTCGAAAGACCTCGAGACCAAGAGCGCCCATGGCGCCGCGCACGAATCCCCTCATGCCCGCAGACAAGCCCGGAAGCGCCCCGGACACTCACCCATCCTTGCGGCTCCAGTCATACGGGATGCTCGGATCGTCCGGCGCGGTGCGGAACTCATCGGGCGCGTCGTACACATAATGGTAGGTGGGCGTGTTCACCAGATAGGCCGCCTCGGTCCCGATGCCCTTCATGCCGTGCAGCACGCCCGGC
>JANLOU010000521.1:0-1913 GCA_031366735.1 Candidatus Eiseniibacteriota bacterium | reverse complement strand
GTGCGCGTTGCGGGCCACGAACAGGAGTTGAAGTGGTTGCGGTCGGTCGCGGAGCGCAAGGGGCGCTTCAAGATCTACAGCACAACAGACTGATCGGGCGAGCGGCTCAACCTTGTGCTCCGGGTGATTTATTCCCTCCGCGTCACTTCCTGTTCATCGGGCTGTAACACGCGTGAGGTGGAATGCATGCGCACCATGCCACCCGCCGCCGCTTTGGCGCTTCCCCGGAGGACGCGATGAATCTGGATGACACTCAAGCGCAAGCGAAGCTGCGGCCCGAAAACCCTGAGGCCAGCCGCAAGCGCGGCCGCCCACTCGAGATGCAGCCCGATGAAGTGCTCCGCCGCATCCAGGGCTTGGCCACAGAGGGCGCATTGTTCCGCGTGCACCTGGATCATCCCGCGCTCTACGCCCGAGCCCGCCGCCTGTTCGGGTCATGGGCCGGGGCGGTGGCTCGCGCTGGCCACGACCACGGGCGAGCGGTGCACGACGCCCGCCGAAGGTCGAGCCAGGGCCGGCGCCGGGACCAGGCCCGCGGCTGAGCTGGCCGGCAGGATTCCGGCATCGTTTGTAACAGGCTGGAAACATGCCGGACCGGTTGCCGAAACTCGCGCCCCCTTAGGGTGGGGGTCAACGGGAGGGAGAACCCATGAAACTCTGGCGATTTGTGGTGTACGCGATGCTGCTCATGTCGGCGCTGGCATTGACGCATTGTGCGCAGAAAACGGCTGCACGCCCGGTGACGATCAAGGGCAGCGACACGATGGTCATCCTGGCGCAGCGCTGGGCCGAGCAGTACATGGGCGGGCATCCAGGAGCGGTGGTGCAGGTGACGGGCGGAGGTTCGGGCACCGGGATCGCGGCGCTCATCAACGGCACCACGGACATCTGCCAGTCGTCGCGCCCGATGAAGGACGCGGAACGCGCGCAGATCAAAGCGAAGTTCGGCCGCGAGCCCAACGAGATCCTCGTGGCGCGGGATGGCCTTGCGGTGTATGTGAACGAGGCGAACCCCCTCACTGCGATCACGCTGGCGCAGGCGCGCAGGATCTATCAAGGCGAGATCCAGAACTGGAAGGCCGTCGGGGGCTCCGACGCTCCGATCCTGCTCTACAGCCGCGAGAACAACTCGGGCACTTACGCCTACTTCAAGGAGCATGTGCTCGACGGCGGCGATTTCTCGGCTCGCGCCCAGACGCTTCCGGGTACGGCCGCGGTCGTGAATGCGGTCTCCAAGGACGCGAACGGCATCGGTTATGGCGGCGATGCTTACGCCAAGGGCGTCAAGGCGCTGGCGCTCAAGCGGGACGACGCCTCGCCGGCCGTGCTGCCGACCGATGTGACGATCCACGATGGCAGCTATCCCTTGTCGCGTGGCCTGTTCTTCTACCTGCGAGGCGAGCCGTCCCCGCCGGTCAAGGCGTTCATCGATTACTGCCTCTCGGTCGAGGGGCAGAAGTTGGTCACCGAGGTCGGGTACTTCCCGGTCGCCAAGGAGGCGCAGTGACGCGTCGCTCGCTCGTGCTGGCCGCAGTGGCCATGCTGGTTCTTTCACAGCCCCTGCGGGCGGACGAAGCTCGGGTGGACTCGAGCGCGGATACGCCAGTGACGCGGGCCGAGCTACAGGGACTACTCGAGGGGATCAACGAACAGGTGTTGGTGCACCAGACCGACCTCGACAAGCTCAAACGCTTCAAGTTCTCGGGCTATGTGCAGGCGCGCATGGATGTGGGAGAAGCGAGCAGCGACACCGTCAAGGTGAGCGGCTCTCCTGCCACGATCACCGCCGCGAACCTCTCTCGCTTCTACATCCGCCGCGCGCGCCTCAAGTTGAGCTACGACGCCAGCCCGCTGTCGCAGGCCGTGATCTATCTGGATGGTGGCCAGGACCGCACGCTCCGGCTGCTCGAGGG
>JANLOU010000495.1:0-2611 GCA_031366735.1 Candidatus Eiseniibacteriota bacterium | reverse complement strand
TCGGCCGCCATCGAGAACGCGAGCTCGTTGAAGAACGGGCGCAGGTAGTCCATGCGGGTGACATTGGTGCCGCCCTGCAGGAAGGTAAGGCCCTCGGCCGTCTTCTCCATACCCGTGTGCAGGTAGCCAATGACCGGCTTCGTGCGCAGCACCTGCTCGCCCTTCAGCTCCATCATCACCCGTAGCACGCCGTGGGTGCTGGGGTGCTGCGGCCCCATGTTGATGATCATCGTCTCGTCGTCGCCGAGTTCGATGTCGTAATCGTCGATATCCAAGAGGTCGGCGCCGGTGACGCCACGCAGGACCGCCCCGCCCTGCTCGCGCTGGAGTTCGACCGGCGACGTGTCGGCCCGGTCCTCCATCTCCTGGCCGTGATGCGGGACCTCATCGGGAACGTTCATCGTGACCTCCTCATGCGCCTTGCGGACTGCCGTGCTTCACCGCGGCAGCGGCCGCAGTTGCTTTGAACTGCACCGGGATGCGACCGGTGGCGTAGTCCTTGCGCAGCGGGTGGCCCTCCCAGTCGTCCGGGAGGAGGATGCGGCTCAGGTCGGGATGGCCCGTGAACTCGATGCCCATGAGGTCGTACGCCTCACGCTCCATGGCTTCCGTTCCGGCGTGCACGCCGTAGAGGCTGGCCAGCGTTGCGTCGGCTTCGGGCACCTGGACCCGGACGCGGATTCGCTCCCTGAGCGAGTGCGAGAGCAGGTTGACGGCGATCTCGAAACGCTCGGCAGCAACGCCATCAGGAAGCGAACGAGTGTCGTTCGACAGGTAGTCGACGGCGCAGAGGTCGACGCACATGTTGTAGCCGTCGGCCTTCAGCGCCTCGACGACCTTGACGTAGTCGGCGCGGCTTGGATGCACGATGTTCTGGCCGCGGCTGTGGGTGACGGGGGCACCGTGAAGCACTTCGGGGGCGGGGGCCGCCGGGGCTTCGTCGACACCGGCACCAGTGGTGGTGGGCTCGGTCATCCTGACACCTTCGGCCGCGCCTCAGGGGTCCGCCCGACCGGGCGCGATGCTTGATTGCTCGCTCGCTGACGCTCCCTCATCGTGCGACTACCGGGGGGTCCCGATGGCGATGGTGCGATCGGGTGCGTCGAGCTGCAGGCCGGCGCCGGCACCGGTCTCGTTGCGGCGCTGCGTGATCTCGCCGGTCTTGATCTTCTCGTGGAGCGTCAGGATGGCGTGGATCAGGGTTTCCGGGCCAGGAGGGCAGCCGGGTGCGTACACATCCACGGGGACGATCTGGTCGACTCCCTGCACGATGGCGTAGTTGTTGAACATGCCGCCCGATGAGGCGCAGACGCCCATCGAGATGACCCATTTCGGTTCCATCATCTGGTCGTAGACCTGCCGCAATACCGGCGCCATCTTCTGCGATACGCGGCCGGCTACGATCATCAGGTCGGCCTGTCGCGGCGAGGCCCGGAAGACCTCCATACCGAAGCGCGACAGGTCAAAGCGCGACGCGCCGGTGGCCATCATCTCGATCGCGCAGCACGCGAGACCGAACGATGCCGGCCACACGCTGTTGCGTCGCGACCACTTCACAAGGCCCTCGATAGAGCCGGTGATGAAGTTGTGGTTGAGGTCTTCTAGGCCCACGGCGAACAACCGCCAATCCGAGAGAGGACGTTCGAGGCGAGCAGCGAAGCGCAGCGGAGAGGCGCAGCACAATGTGTCAGGCCCACGAGCTAGGCAGCCTCTCCGGTCGAGGCAGTCATCGCTGCCGGGATACGCCGGATGGTGGAGGAGGTCGTACGGATGTCGGCAACCCGGTCTTCGATGTCGTTCATGCGCGCAATGGGACCCCAGTCGAGTGCCCCGTTGCTGATGAGGTACACAAAGGCGACGACGACTGCGATCGAGAAGAGCACCATCTCGACAAGTCCGAACGTGCCCAATTGATTGAAGATCACGGCCCACGGATAGAGGAAGATGATCTCGATGTCGAAGATGATGAAGATCATCGCGATCAGGTAGAACCGGACCGGGAAACGGTCGGCCGGCGCCCTGTCCGGGACAATGCCGCATTCGTACGGCCCGATCTTGGCACTCGACTCCTGCCGCGTTGGGCCCAATAGAGATGACGCGACGAACGACCCGAAGACGAATGCCGTGGCGATGCCGAGGAGCAGGACGATCGGAAGGTAGTCAGCCATCAGGTGACCACTATGCCCGGGCCGGCGTGAGCGACATCGCCGTCATGACCTTCTTGTCCCGCTTGTGCAGGCTCATGGCACATACCGCGAACAGCACGCCGGAGCTCAGGAACACGACGAATGGCGGCTGGCGAAGCGATCCGAGGTCGCGATACTCGACGATCGACCACGTGGTTGACGGATCGACCATGGGATTGCCGGCGGTGTCCTTGGCTACTGCGCCCGTGGCGTCCTTCTTGAAGAACTGGATCTGCTCCACGTAGAGGCGGCGGCCGTGGAAGACGCCCATCCAGCGGTAGTCGGCCGGGTTGAACCAGTCGCCGCCGCTGATCTTGCGTGGACGCACCTTGAGGTACTGGTCACCGCCGGTTTCGTACGCGCCGACACTCTTGTAGAGCACCTCGGTGGCCTTCGGGTCGACCAACTGCACACCGCCGACCGCG
>JANLOU010000489.1:0-10459 GCA_031366735.1 Candidatus Eiseniibacteriota bacterium | reverse complement strand
AGCGACGGCGGATCGTGCGTGAGGATCGCGGTCATGACTGCGGCCTGGCTCGTACCACCGAACGCGCGCACCCCGGTCGCCATCTCGAACACCACCGCGCCGAACGCGAAGATGTCGGTCTTCGCGTTCACCGCCTTGCCCTCGACCTGTTCGGGAGCCATGTACGGCACCGTGCCCAGCAGCATGCCGTCCACGGTGAGGTCGGCGGAAGCGCCCAGCGTTTCCGACATGGATTGGTCGGTGGGCTGCATGAATGTCCTGGCGAGCCCGAAGTCGAGCAGCTTGATGCCGGACTTGGTGAGCATGATGTTCGCGGGTTTCAGGTCGCGGTGGACGATGCCGCGCGCGTGCGCTGCGGCGAGTGCCGAGGCGATCTCGGCGCTGCAGCGCAGCACCTGCTCCATCGGCAGGTTGCCCTTGGCGAGCCGGGCCGCGAGGGTCTCGCCCTCGATCAGCTCCATGACGAGATACTCGATGTCGCCTTCGTGGCCGACATCGAACAGCGCGCAGATGTTGGGGTGCGCGAGTTTCGAGATGGTCCGCGCCTCGCGCTCGAAGCGCTGGCGCACATCCTCGCTCGCGGTGGCTCCGCCGGGGAGCACCTTGATCGCGACTTCACGACCCAGCCGCGGGTCCCGCGCGCGGTACACCTCGCCCATGCCGCCGGCGCCGAGCGGGGCGAGCACTTCGTAGGGCCCGAGCCGGGCACCGGGTAGGAGGAGCATGCGCGAGAAACTACCTCATAATCCGCGCAGCAGCAGAGGTGCTTTCCAGCCCACCTCGCGATGGCGTGGCGACGCTGACTTCGCCCGTGTGGTGAACCGATATTCTATCCGGCCCTTCGCGTGGTGGTGGTGATAGACTCGGCAGCCTTGTCACTCCCAAACCCCTCACCCTGCCCCGGGGGCTGCTCATGAAACCGCATCGTCTGGTCCTCGCCGCGTCCGCGTCGCTCGCCTTGCTCGGTGCCGCGCCCCCTGCGGCCCACGCCTACCCCATCGTCGTGAGTCAGATCTACACGCCGGGCGGCGGCGGTGGTGGTGGAACAGGGTTCAATCACTCGTTCATCGAGTTGCACAACAACTCGAGCTCGCCCGTGTCACTGGTGGGGTGGACGGTGCAGTTCTCGATCGGCACCGGTGCGGCTTGGGCAGTCACGCCGTTGTCGGGAGTCATCCAGCCCGGGCAGTACTACCTGGTCCAGGAGGGCAACTCGGGCACGGGCAATCCGCTGCCGACTCCCGATGCGATCGGTCCCTCGTTCATGACCCCGGCGGCCGGAAAGGTGGCGGTCGTTGCGTCGACGCAGGCCGTGACGAACTGCCCGTCGGGCGTCGTCGACTTGGTCGGCTATGGCAATGTGGAGTGCTTCGAGGGCACGACGGCGCCCTCGATGAGTCCAGCGGTGGCGCTGCGCCGCAAGCTGCAGGGTTGCCAGGACACCAACATCAACGCGAACGATTTCCAGATCAGCGCGCCACTTCCGCGCAACACGGCCAGTCCGCTTCAGGCGTGCGGCCCCGTACCCCCGTTCGGCACCGTGTCGATCGATCCTGCGTCGGTGCGTGCCGGCAAGTGGGTGACGCTCCGCGCCACGGCATTCCCGGGCTATGCACCGCCCAGCAGCGCACTGTTCGTTGCAGTCGACCTTTCGCCTATCGGCGGTGCGTCTGCTCAGCCGCTCTACGACGACGGCACGCATGGCGATGTCACGGCAGGCGATCGCTACTTCGCGCTCCAATACCAGGTGCCGCTTGAGACCACTCCGGGAGGACACGCACTGACATTCACATTCAGTGACCCGGAAACGCGTTCGAGCACCGTGCTGGCGAATATGACCGTGTTGCCTTCCGTCGTCATCAGCCAGATCTATACGCCGGGCGGTGGTGGCAGCGGGTCGTCCCAGTTCGACCACTCCTATGTCGAACTGCACAATCGCGGGGCCTCGGCAGTTGCGCTGGACGGCTGGAGTCTGCAGTACGCCGACGTCGACGCGAATCCCTGGCAAGTGACGCCGCTCGGCGGGACGATCCAGCCAGGGCAGTATTTCCTGGTTCGAATGGGCAACAGCTTGGCCGGCCGTCCGCCGCTTCCGACGCCGGATGTCGTCGGGAATACTTTCATCGTTCCGGCGGTCGGCAGAGTCGGTCTGTTCCCCACCACGGCCGTTGCCAACGGCTGCGGCAGCGCCCAGTCGATCGTGGACCTACTCGGCTATGGCATGGGCGCCTGCTTCGAAGGCAGCGGCCTTGCCCCGTCCATGAATCCTCAGATTGCCCTGTTCCGCATGGATCAGGGGTGCCAGGACGAGGACGACAATCCGAGCGATTTCGTCCTCGGAACTCCATTGCCGCACAACTCCGCGAGTCCATTCGTGACGTGTATGTCGGTGGCGCCGCTCGTCAGTGCCTCCGCCTCGCCCAACGCCGTCACGGCCGGCAATACGACCCTCCTCACGCTCGCCTTGACGCCTGGGCAGCATCCCACGAGCACCTCGTTCGTGGTGCAGGCGGACCTGAGCGCGCTGGGGTTGTCGAACGAGCTCATGCACGACGACGGACTCGGTGGCGATCTCACGGCCGGCGATCTCGTTTACTCCTACCTGCTCACCGTGCCCGCCGCTGCGACGGCGGGAACGAAGACGCTCCCGCTGGGCGCTTGCGACAACCAGAGCCGCTGCGCCGCGCAGGATGCCGTCATCGAGGTGCAGGCCACGAACGACATTCCACCCACGGGCTCACCGGTGGCATTCGCCCTGCGCGGCGCGATGCCGAATCCCGCCGCAGGCGAGTTGTCGATCCGCTTCTCGCTTGCGCGTCCCGGCCCCGCGACGCTCGCGCTGATCGACATCACCGGGCGCACTGTCGCGTCGCAGGACATTGGGCAGATGGGACCGGGCGAGCACACCGTTCACATGGGCCGCGCGAGACTTGCGCCGGGCGTGTACCAGGCGCGGCTCACGCAGTTCGGCCGCAGCGTCGGCACGCGCGTGGTCATCACGCGCTGACGCGAGTGGTCCGTCCCTCCGGCCAACAGATGTGAGACACCGAACCCTCGGAGCTTTCAGCCAAGAACGGAGTTCCAGATGCGACGAGTCACAGGCATCGGCGGCATCTTCATGAGCGCGAAGGATCCCAAGGCGCTGTGCGAGTGGTACAAGACGCACTTGGGGATCGATGTTCAGCCCTGGGGTGGAGCGGCCTTCGACTGGGCGGACGCTGAGGGCAACCCGACCAAGGGAACGACGGCCTGGTCGATCGGCCCTGCCGACGGCAAGCACTTCGCTCCGAGCAAGTCGACCTTCATGGTCAACTATCGCGTCGAGGATCTGACCGCACTGCTTGCCGCACTGCGCGAGGCAGGTTGCAGCGTGCTCGAGAAGACCGACGACTCGGAGTACGGGAAGTTCGGCTGGGTCATGGATCCCGAGGGCAACAAGGTCGAGCTTTGGCAGCCGCCACTGGGCGGCTGAAGTTCGAGCGCGTCAGAACTGCTTCGGCGGACTCCAGCCCATCCCCTACCGGAAGATCACCAGCTTGCGCTCCCGCACTTCGCCGCCGGTGCTCAGGCGGAAGTAGTAGACGCCGTTGCCGAGTCCGTGTGCATCCAGTTCGGCCCGGTGCAGCCCGGCTCCCTGCATCCCGTTCGCCAGGGTGCGCACCTCGCGGCCCTGCGTGTCGTAGAGCTTGAGTGTCACGACCTGTTCGACTGCGAGCGAATAGGTAATCGTGCTCGCCATGCGCATTGGGTTGGGCTGGTTCTGCGAAAGCGCGATGGATGCCACAGGCTCGCCCGGAGTGACGCCGAGAGAGGGACCTGCCGCCCACAGCTCGAGTCCGGTGGTGCCGTCATTCGCGGCAAAGAACACCCTGCCGCCCGCCAGAGTGAAGTTGCTCGCTCCCGAAGCATCCGCCGGACGGATCGTGGCCCACTGCTGCGTGCCGGCGCTGGTGCCGTCGCTCGTCCACGGCTGGTCGCCCGCGGCGTAGCTCGACTGGGCTCGAAAGAACAGCGTGCCATTGATATTCGCGAGTTGTCTGGGAGCCGAGCCCGAGAGGCCGGGGTTGATGTCCTTGACCAGCACGGTGCCCGCCTCGGTGCCGTCGCTCTTCCACAACTCGAACCCACTCGTGGCATCGCCGGCATTGAAGTAGATCGTGCTGCCAATGGCAGCGAGTGAAGCCGAGCCCAAGGAAATGCCGCCACCGGCGCCCGGGTAGATGTCCTTCACCATGTAGGTCCCCGCGGGTGTGCCGTCGCAGCGCCACAGCTCACTGCCGTGGGTCGCCTCGTTGCCAACGAAGTACACGATGCCGCTTGAGACTGGCAGCTGCTTGCGCTCGCTGCCCGCGCCGCCGACGACGCTGCCCTGGCGAAGGAGCACGGTGCCGGCAGCGGTGCCGTCGGTCTTGTACAACGCGCCGCCGATTGCATTTGTCGCGGTGAAGTAGAGCGTGCCCCCAACATTGGTGAGGTTCGTGGGCAACGCATCCGGGCTGCCCGGGTTGATGTCCTTCACGCGCACGGTGCCGCCTGATGTGCCGTCGCTGCGCCAGAGTTCGGCGCCCGAGAATCCGTCGGAGCCCGAGAAGTAGGCGATGCCGCCGATACCCAGGAGCTCCTCGCCCGTGGACAAAGCAGTGTCCGAAACCCGCGCCGTGCCGCCTGGGGTGCCGTCACTCGCATAGAGGAGGCTGTTCCCAGTGAAGTACACCTTGCTGCCGACGATGCCCAATCCGATAGCTGTCGTACCCGAGTAGACCTTGGTGGTCCCGATCGTTGTGCCGTCAGTCCGCCAGAGCTGCGAGCCGCCCGTCCCATCGGAGGCTGAGAAATAGACGACGCTGCCGTTCGATACGGCGTTGCAGGACGGGCAGTAGATGTTGACGCCGCTGTTCGCTCCCGGCCACACATCGCGCAGCATGAACGTGGCCCCCGCGGTGCCATCGCTGACCCACGGCTCGGTACCCGAGACGCCATCATTGGCGAAGAAGACGAGCTTGCTGCCCAGCGGGAAGAACACCATCGGGGAGCTGTCGGCGGATCCGGGATTGATATCCTTGACCAGTGCGGGGGCAGTGAATGCCGCCGCAGCGGATGCAGAAACAACATGAAGCGCGACGGCCATCAGGATGCTGCGCAATGATTTCTCCGTTCGTGGGTATCGTGCTTCGGTGTTGCGGTTGCGCCGTTCCCCGCCCGTGAGGCGCAGGGCGACAGTGCTAAAAGCGAACGGAGCATACTACCTCGGCGGACTCCAGCCCTGCTCCAATGTGAGCGCCGCGCTGCCGTCCGCTCGTACCGGACGATCCAACAGGAATCGCTCGCCGTCGCCGGTCACATCGAAGTAGGCGGCGGCGCCGAACACGCGGAGCTGGGTGCGGAACAGCGGCACCGGGACGCCGAGCTCGGGAGCGGGCAGGGCGCGGAAGCTGACGCTCATCACCTCGTGGTCGCGCGAGTAGTAGAAGAGTTCCCGGCCATCCGCTCGCCAAGCCGCGCCGGTGCCTCCCGCCGTCGAAATGCGCCATTTCTCGCGGCCCTGCGGAAAGCGCTCCAGATACACTTCGTCCTGGCCGGATTCCCTCGAGACGACCGCGATCCACTGGCCATCCGGGGAAAGCCGCCCAAAGGATTCGCCGTCCGAAGTGGAGGGCCAGGGTGATAGCTTGCGCTCCGGCAGCGAGAGCAACCCAAGGGTTCCTCGGAATCCGGCGGCCGGTTTGCGACTCTGCACCAGCAGCGTATGGCCGTCGGGCGAGATGTCGAACGGAAGGAATCGCCGGTCGCCATGCAGTAGCAGCTCCTCCACGCCAGTGCCGTCGAGGCTGCGCTCGTGGATGTCGCCCGATCCCGGCGCACCCACGGCGGACATCCAGTACAGGCGCGAGTCGTCCGGGGCCCACACCGGAGCGGTCTCATTGAGGGGATTGGAGGTGATCCGATCCCCCAGCTTGCGCGCGATGTCGAAGATCCAGATGTCGCCCTCGCCTGAGACGGGATCGCTCCGGTCGACTGCGACCCGCCTGCCGTCGTGCGAAATCCGCGGTGCATAGTAGTTGGCCGGGGGCGCAAGGCGTCCCAGATCTCGACCTGCTCGGTCCACCCAGTCCAACTCGGCGAGGCCCGCACTGGTCGAACTGCGCAGATACACCAGATCGCCCGAGGGTGCGACCGCGAAGAAGGCGGCACCCACCCACGAATCGAACAGAACCTCGTTCACCACCTGCACGGCCGTGCCCGAGAGTTTAAGGGAGCGAGCGTCGAATGCCTGCTCCCAGAGCGCGCCCTCGCGCCAGAAGAACAGCCGCCCTGGCTCCGCGTATTGAGCGGCAGTCGCTCCCGGGAGCAGGAGTCGGGGCAACGCCCGGCCATCGAGCGGCGCGAGGTACACGCCGTCGCGCTCGCCTTGCAAGAACTGGCTGACATAGGCGACATAGAGGAAGTGCCGCCGATCAGGAAGGGCGACTGGCCAACTGGGCGACTTCGCGGTCGGAGTCTTGGAGCTGTCCAACAAACTGATGCACTCGCCCCCCGCGGCTGGCAATCGCTGTAGCCCTTTGCCCTGGCTCTCCGCGAACAGGATGAAGCCCTCGCGTGTCCAAGTACCCCCGCTGGGGAATCCCGACTTGGCGAGCACCTGGGTGGAGCCTGCTGCGAGGTTGATGCGCCGGAGCTCCCCGTTCGCGAAGAAGCCGAGATCGCGTCCGTCCGGCGACCAGAACGGCATCTGGCCACCCAGCGTCCCGGGCACCATGCGGGGCTCCGCGGCGTCGAGCGAGCGCACCCAGAGCGAGGTCACACCGAGCGAGTCTTCGCCGACGAACGCGACCTGGCGACCCTCCGGGGAAAACACCATGGGCCCGGAGAGGACGCTGAACGCGTATCCGCGCGGCGGCAAAAGCGTGGACACCGTGTGCCGAGGGCTGTTGCCGGCACGCGTTCGCGCGTACCACGCGCCCCCCGCCAGCAGCAGCACGAGCAACACGGCCGCCACTGTCCATGGCAGTCGGGTGTTGGCCAAGGCGCCACGGCGCGAGCTGGCGTCGCGCCCGATGGCGCGCGCCGATACGGAGTCGGGGCTGATCGCCGTCAGTTCGCGGCCCAGATCGCGCGCACTCTGCCAGCGGTCGTCGGCATCGCGTGCCAAGCACTGCCGCACGAGGCGGTCCAGCTCGGGAGGAGACATGGGCGCCATCTCGGAAAGCGGTCGGGGGGCCGCGTTCATGATCGCGCCGATCAGCGACGCCTGGCTGGTGCCCTCGAACGCGCGGTGCCCGCACGCCATTTCATAGAGCACACACCCGAGCGCCCAGATATCGCTGCGCGCATCGGCCTCCTTGCCCTCCAACTGCTCCGGCGACATGTACTGGAAGGTCCCGACAATCGTGCCTTCTGCGGTCAGCGGCCCCGCCACCGTCGGCGTCTGCGTCAGCGCCGCGTGCGTGATTCCGCTCGCACCGGCCGGTCCGGCCAGCCCCGTCGCGCGGGCCAGGCCGAAGTCCATCAGCTTGGCGCCACTCTTGGTGAGCATGACATTGCCGGGTTTCAAATCGCGGTGGATCACACCCGCGCGGTGCGCCCGGTCGAGCGCGTCCGCCAACTGCGCCCCGAGCTTCAGCATCTCGGGTGGTGCCAGCGGGCCCTTTGCCAGACGCTGCGCGAGGGTCTCGCCCTCCACCAGTTCCATGACGAGATAGTCGGTTTCGCCCTCGCGACCCACATCGAAGAGCGTGCAGATGTGCGGGTGGTTCAGGCTCGAGACTGTTCGGGCTTCGCGCTCGAAGCGAGCGCGCACTTCGGGGTTCGAGCTCAGGTGCTGCGGCAACACCTTCACCGCCACATCGCGTCCCAGTCGCGTATCGCGCGCGCGGTAGACTTCGCCCATGCCGCCCGCGCCGAGCGGGGCGAGGATCTCGTAGGGGCCAAGGCGGGTGCCAGGAGTCAGGAGCATCGCGCGACTCTACCCTATCGAGGGGCCGAGTCGCATGCGACCGTCTCCGAACATCTGTACTTCATCGCCCGAAGAGAGCGTGGCCACCAACTGAGAAGACTCCAAGCTCTGATCCGTACCCGTTGCGACACCTCACGCGGTGATACGACGCGTTGAATCCCAGCCGCGTGCCAGGTCCGTTGCGAACATCCACTCCGGCGGTGAAATAGTAGCCGGGATAAGTGCTGCGCTTCAGCCGACCGATCCTGACCGTGAAGAATCCAGCGTCGCCGCTGTAGCCGGTCGTGTTCGGATCCACTTGGTAGAGTCCGGCTCCCGCTTGCAGCCATGCACGCAACACGCGGTCCCTCGGAGCGGCCAGCTTCACATGCGCCGTGATCTGGCGCGCGTTCAGTCTCCATCCAGTCCCGCCGAGCTGCAGCGTGTTGAGCGTGCCTTGGCGAAGGAGTTCGTTGAACTTGTCCTTGAACTCATCGGAGACCGGCCAGTAGTGATACGCGACATCCAGCCCGACACCCATGTCGTGGCTCCGCTTCGCGGTGAAGCTGACGACTGCATCCATACCAGACTCGTCGCGGCTGGCACTTGCGGCTGGAATCGGTAGCGCGAATGTGGGGCCCAACTCGAAACCATGCCAATGATTTGTTGTGTCCGGAGAGCTTTTGTTCGGGTTAGTGAGCACATTGGTGGCGTGGCACTCACGGGCTGATGGCAAGTCGCCGAGGCAGAGACTCAGTGTCAGAGCGGCGATCCGTGCTCTCATGCGATGCTTCCCCATGTTGGCTTGCAGGGAGGCTCGCAGGTTACTGCTGGATGATGATCCGGATTGTCTCGGAGTATGCGGCACCGCCCCTCCGATCATGAACGGAGCAGGACACCCAACCCGTGTCCAAGGGGGCGCGGACGCAGTTCCCGGGGTAAACGACAATCGTGTGCTCACGAGTGCGCATGGTGTAGTCGTACTGGTTCTGCCCCCGCTTCGTCAGTCGGCAATCGGAGAACCAATCGAACCCCAAAGTGTCCCCATCCACATCTATTGCGAGGCAGACCACGATGGCGGAATCTCCGGGCCCGATGGTTGTCGGGAAGGCCTGCAGAGACTGGACCACTGGGCTCCGATTCACCGGCTCGAGCGGCGTCTTCGCGCCGCAGCCGGACATGCAGAGTGTCGCGCCGATGATAAGAGCCGACCATCGCCAGCGGTGCACCAAGGGCACAGCCACCTCATCTCGGGTTCTCAGCTCGCGCTCCCCCAGCCGCTCGTCCCGGACAGCGAGCCGACGGAAGACTTTATCACGCAGGCTCGCTTTACGCCCAGCCCGCAGGGTCCTATCGGCGTAGATTGAAGGTTTGGAAACAAGGCTACCAGATGCTCGCGTGGCAGGAAATCACAGGTGGCGGGCACTGCGTGTGCTGATCGTGTCGCGCGAGCAGTCGGCGAGTGGGTTCTTCGCGCGTTCCGGGCACGATTCTCGTGGCGTTGTCCGCGCTGGGCCTGTTAGAACTGGGCCGTACCTCTCGAGTGTCGTTCCGACTTGCCCCCCCCTCCCGGAGGCCCCGTGCCGCGTTACAACCTTGCCCGATCGCTCATGTTCGTAGTGGCCTGCCTCATCGCTTCCCCGTCGTCGCCCGGTCGCGCTCTGGCGCAATGCCTCCCGGCCGTGTGCTCGGGTTCACATGTATTCCTCGATTTCGAGTCTCTCACCCCCGGCACATCGGTCGAGGGCCTGGGGGCCGTGCACCCCGACCTCAAGATCGTGAGCGTGGCGTGGCCATTCGGCCCGACCTGCACGCTCGGGCCCGCGGCGGCCATCGAAGAAGGCGTCGCCACTCCGTTCGCTGCGTATGGTACCGCCGGATCGTTCCCCAATGGGTGCCTCGACGGCATTCGCGGATTCGGCGACCCGCAGGGCTGCGTGCTCGATTACAATTACACATTCGCCCCGGGCGTCACGGTGTCGTGCTTCTCGATCCGCATGCTCGACTACGGCGACCTGTTCCCATTCGGCGGCGCCACCCACACCGTCACGCTCGCCGCGTACAACGCCAGCAACACGCTCGTGTCTCAGGATGTGCTCACGATGCTCGGCCCTGTCAATCTCGTGAGCGGCGATGCATGCACTGCGCAGGCCTCGGACCCGGGCAATCGTCTCTTCACGGTGACTGGCACGGGCATCGTACGCGTCACACTGCGTTTCGATGCGTTCCCGGATCCCAATGTTGGATTCGACGACATCTCATTCTGTGAACTCACGCAGCCGACATCGGAGTTGCGCCACAGCTGGGGCGAACTGAAGACGCATTACCGCAACTAGTCGCAGGCGCTCTCGAGGGATTCCGTGCTTGTGAAAGTACTCATCGGTGTTGCGGGTGTGCTGGTCCTCTTCCTTGCGGTGGTGGCCACAAGGCCGTCGGCCTATCATGTCGAGCGCAAGCTCGAGATCGCTGCTCCAGTCGACCGCGTGTTCGGGGTGCTCAACGACCTTCATCAGTTCGCAGGGGTCT
>JANLOU010000422.1:0-1796 GCA_031366735.1 Candidatus Eiseniibacteriota bacterium | reverse complement strand
CTAAGGTAGAAAAACATAGGCGTCGTAATGCGTTGCCGACACAAGCAAACGTAAAAGGACAGAGACCATGGGCTTACGCTTCCAGAAGCGGATTACCATCCTGCCGGGAGTTCATCTCAACCTGAGCAAGACCGGCGTCAGCTTCAGCCTCGGCGGCCACGGTGCGACCATCAACGCGGGCACGCAGGGGCAGCGGACGATTACGCTCGGCATTCCCGGCACCGGTCTCAGCTACAAGGTGCCGCTCAACGCCGGGATCAGCCTGATCATCGTCGCGCTAGCCGTGCTGGCTGGACTGATCTGGTTCATCAAACCGGACCTGATCCGCCCGGCACTGCACTGGTGGCAGCCGAAGATTTTCTGATCGGCCCTGACGGCCCATTCTATCCTGCGGGATGACGGGCCGTCGGCTCCGCATCAGCTTTTGGATGCATTCTGCTGCAGACGCAGTTCAAGCGGCGATAGCCTGATGCTGCTCGGCATCGGCGCGCGCGACGGCGCTAGATCCCCTCGGGTGAAGTGCGCCCGCACGTCGATGCCACGGAACAAGCTTTTTTCGGTCTGGCGCCAGCTGACGCTGGCGTTCTCAAGCCGCAGTTTGCCGTCGACCCAGACCCGCAACAAGGGCTCAGCGTCGACAGTGTTCAAAGCGACTTCCTGTTCCAGCGACACCCAGCGACCCGGCTCAAGCCGAGGCGGGATGTCACCCAGGCTCATTATAATAACCAATTTGTCGGGATCACTCGACGCGA
Organism: Candidatus Eiseniibacteriota bacterium; assembly: GCA_031366735.1. Taxonomy (GTDB): domain Bacteria; phylum Eisenbacteria; class RBG-16-71-46; order RBG-16-71-46; family RBG-16-71-46; genus CAIXRL01. The sequence goes on along the minus strand of JANLOU010000422.1, from coordinate 1,044 downwards.
CCCGCAAGCTGAGTTGCCCCTCATTGTCCCAGACGTAGTGGGTGCCGAAGCTGGTTTTGACAAACTCTTTGCCGGATTTCGGCGCTTCGTCGGTTTCGCCGCCGAACAACCCAGGCAATACGCCGCTTTCGCCAAACTCGAAATCCGGCGGTATCCAGACCTGATAGGCGAAGCAGACGGTCGTAACCGGTTTGGCCTCCGCAACAAGCCACGTGAACCCCAGGCCGCTGAAGGCCGCCGGGTCCGGTGACTTGGGCAAGTTCACCTGCAAGGCCAATGCACCCGGACCGTCCGGTGTTTTTATTACGCGGGCGTTCTCGATAACGCCCCAGTCGCGACCGCCTAGACGCGCCTGCAGCTCGGCGGCTGACGCCGGTTCGCCCGTTGACCGCTGGAGCGAGAACTGTGTCGCGGGGCCGTAGCGCTCGCTGCACGGGCTCGCAATTTCTTTGGACCGCGTGCCGAAAACAGCAAGCAGGATGGTGAGGGCACCGACCCCGACGGCGGCAAAGTTGAATAGATAGGTCTGCGATTCTTTCGCAGCCGAACGGCTCTTCGCCATGATACGCACCCCACAACAGCTGGCCGAAGGCCACCGGACAAACTGCAGGAGACGTTACCGAAAAGTGGTTAAGGATCGACGAATCAGGGCCGCTAATCCTAGGCAAAACGCTGCATGCCGTCGTCCATGCGACCGGCATCTGACCGACCGGCCAGCAGGGGCACCTGTCGGGTGGCGAGGTGATCAGGCGTACCGAGACCGTCGCTAATGCGGCGCAACTCGGCAGTAAAATCATGCAGACGGCCTGAGAGCTTAGCGACGAAGTGGGCTGCCAAGTCGGGATCCCGCTCCATCTGCACATAGAGGGCGGCGCGTGTGATCTTGAGCGCCCGGATCGCGCTTTTGGCGACGATGGTTGCACTGTACTCCGTGTCGATCAGCATCGACATTTCGCCGACGAGTGAGCCGGTGTCGACCGGGGACACCTCCCGCGCGTCCGGGTCACGGCGCTCCGCATCACCGACAATCAGCAGAAAGGCGCC
>JANLOU010000421.1:0-2868 GCA_031366735.1 Candidatus Eiseniibacteriota bacterium | reverse complement strand
CATCATCGTGGTCGCTGTGGTCGGCGGCCTGGTTGCTCTGTTCTTCCAGAACCGTCCGTGAGGGCGGCCATCCCCGCTCCCCGCGAGGAGGCAGGTCTGATGCGTGATCCGCGCATGGTGCTGCTGTGCGCCGTGCTTCTGATGTGGGTCGTGGGCTGTGGCGCGGCCGTGGTGCCGCAGATCCACAACGATAGTGACCGCATGAATGTGGCGCGGCGTTTATATGACAAGGGTGACTATGCGATCGCGGCCGAGATCCTGACGCCGTACATCACCAGTGCAGCGGGCTCTGCGGATGTGGATGAGGCCATCTACCTGCTGGGTCAGTGTCATTTGAAGGCCAAGGAGTGGGCGAGCGCCGAAGCGGATTTCCAGCGCCTGCAGCGGGACTACCCCGAGAGCGACTCGGCGCAATCCGGAGCCTTCCGGCTGGCGGAAGCCTATTTTGGACAATCGCGCGGGCCGGATTTCGATCAGGAGCACACACTCAAGGCGCTCGAGCAGTGGATGGCGTACCGCCGCGATTTTCCCGACCACTGGCTGGCCGGTCAGGCGCAGATCCGGATCGCGGAATGCCGCGCGAGGCTTGCGACCAAGCTTTATCGCACGGGCGACCTGTATGTGAAGCTCAAGGAATATGTCCCGGCGCAGGTCTACTTCAGGAACATCATGACCCAGTACAGCGACACGCCGGTGTACGGGGATGCCATCCTGGGCATGGCGGTGGCCGACGCTCGGCTGGGGAATCGCGATACCGCGCTCGTGATACTCAAGTCACTCGAAGTGGAGTTCGCGGGGCGTCCGCTCGCCGAGAAGGCGGCCCGGACCCGGTCGATCATCATGGGGTGGCCGGCGGTGGTGAAGGCTCCCAAGCGTCGCGCGGAACCGAACGAGCCCCCGCTGCCTGCGGCCCAGCCCGGAGCGGGTTCCGGCATCAACCCGTGAGCCCCGCGCGCGGGCGCGGGCGCGCGCGACGCCCGCGCGTGGGGTTGTTCGGCGGCACATTCGATCCGCCGCATCTGGGACATCTGGCGCTGGCGGAATGGGCCCGGCTGCAACTGCGGCTCGACCGCGTGGTGTTCGTCGTGGCCGGCGATCCGCCGCACAAGCGCGGCCGCGTGCAAACGGACCCGGCCCAGCGGCTCGCGCTCACACGCCGAGCGGTGCGCGGGAATCCGGCATTCGAGGTGAGCACCGTCGAGCTGCGGCGCAAGGGTCCGTCCTACACGGTCGACACGGTGCGGGAGTTCGCCGAGGATGGGCTCGGTGCCTCGCTGTTCCTGCTCATGGGCGCCGATATGTTTGAAACATTCGGCACTTGGGTGCAGCCCGAGGAGATCCTGCGACATGCGGCCTTGGCCGTCGCGCTGCGCCCTGGGGCTCGAGCACCGCGGCGTACGCCGTACGACACGATGGGCAAAGGCGTCATCTGGCTGGACAATCCGGCGCTTGAAGTGTCCTCCAGCCGCCTGCGTGAGCAGGCCACGCGCGGCTTGAGCCTGCGTTACCTCGTGCCAGATGCAGTGGCGCGGCACATCGAGCTGCACCGTCTCTATCGGAGGGGTCGTTGAGCTACAAGCCACAGGAGTTCTGGGATCAGCGGCTTTCCGAGCAGTTCGATTTGCGCGGGACGGGCGAGACGGGTTTGTCGCTGGCCTACAACGAGGCGTGTTACACGCTGCGCCGGGAAGTGCTGGACCGAGCGCTGCGCGAGGTGCGCGTCGATCCGCGTTCCCGCCGGGTGCTCGATGTGGGTTGCGGGAGCGGATTCTGGGCCGACTACTATCTGCGCCGTGGCGCGGTCTACACCGGCATCGACATCTCCTCGGTCTCGATCGAGCGCCTCGCCAGGAAGTACCCCCAGTCGCGCTTCATCCACAGCGATGTGAGCGATGCGGCACTCGAGGAACGCTACGACGCAGTCAATGCGTTCGATGTGCTGTACCACATCACCGACGACGCCCGCTGGGAGGCAGCCGTGCGGAACCTCGCGGGCGCGGTCACTCCAGGCGGCCTGCTGCTGGTGACCGATGTCTTCAACGATCTGGGCCGCGTCGCGGAACACAATGTGATGCGCCCTCTCTCGCGGTACCTGGAGTTGATCACGCCGCTCGGATTCGCGCAGGAGTGGTTCCAGCCCACCCATGTGCTCCTGAACAGCGAACTGGGATTGCTTCGCTTCCTCAATCGAATGCCGGCCCTGTTGTTGTCCCTCGATCGGACGCTGCTCGGTCTGGGGTGGGGGCAGGACGATCGGCACAACCGGCTGCTGGTCGCGCGGCGCACGCGCTGAGCGTTTCGTCATGGCGAACATCAAGGATGTCGCGCGCGAAGCGGGAGTCTCGGTGGCCACGGTGTCGCGCGTGTTCAACGGCGGCGCTCGAGTCAGCGAAGGCACCGCGTTGCGGGTCCGAGCGGTCGCGACGCGGCTGGACTATGTCCCGGATGCTGCCGCGAGAAGTCTGATCACGGGTCGCACCCATGCACTCGGAGTGGTGCTTCCCGAGCTGCATGGCGAGTTCTTCACCGAAGTCATCCGCGGAGTCGATCGCGCTGCGCGCGAGCATGGGTTGCATCTGCTGGTGAGTGGTTCGAACACCGATGCGGCCTCGTTCGAAGCCGCGCTGCGTTCCATGCGTGGGCGCGTGGATGGGCTGATCCTGATGACACCGGACCGGGTCACCTCGAGCGCGGCGGAGCGATTTCGCGACCAGGTCCCCGTCGTATTGCTCAACCCGGCGACCGCGGCGGGGCCATGCGACTCGATCACATTCGACAACGCCGGTGGCGCCGCATTGATGACGCGACACCTCTTGTCGCTCGGCCACACCCGCGTGGCGACCGTCACCGGCCCGATCGACAATGTCG
>JANLOU010000409.1:0-3597 GCA_031366735.1 Candidatus Eiseniibacteriota bacterium | reverse complement strand
ACGATCCGAACCCGGCGGTGAGCTTCAACTCTGGCAACCAGAACCGCCTGCTGATTTCGCGCCTCTGGGGCACCGTGGAGAGCAACCTGATGTCGTCGCAGGGCCTGCCGGTCTACACGGCGATGAACGACGATTCGCTCGCCTCGCGCGCCGCGCAGGGAGGCATGGCATTCCACGTGACCTTCAACGGCAAGAACGACCTGACCGTGGGCTGGGCCGAGAAGCTGGGCTTCCTCGAAGCCATCCGGGAGTCCCGTCATGGCGGCGTGGACTTCTGGGACAACCGCGACCATTTCGGGCTGACGATTCCGGGTGCCTTTGCACCGATGCTGCAGCTGGACTATCTCTACCGGTTCCGCAGCGACCTCAGTTGGCCGGCGTTCACCAACTGTTCAACGGACGGCGAGCCCGGTGATGGTTCCGCCACATCGGGGGACAGCCTCGGCTCCACCAACGGCCACATGGAGTGGGAGCCCGCGGTGGTGGATTCGGCCAGTCACTGGCAGGTCACCCTGAGCACGCGGCCGATCTCCACGCTCTGGGGCACTCTGGCCGCACCCGAGTCCCTGACCGTCGACGTGACGCCACGCCGCCTCCAGCGCTTCGCCCTCAATCCCGGCGAGTCGGTGATCTGGTCCGCAAGGCGGCTGTCCGACGGCGCGGTCGTGCAGGCCGGAAACTTGACTGTGGATGCGCTGGGGCTGGTGACCGTGCCGCAGGTAACGACGTACCGCACTGGGACACGCCTACTGCTCGTCGCCCAGGGCGGCATACTCGTCGCGCCGCCGCTTGCGGTGGCGGCGACGCTGGGCTTCGCGCCATTGCCGAGTCCCACTCGGGCACACGCAAAAATGGCGGTGCAATGGCCACGAGCGGGGAGCGCGAGCGTGGAACTCTTCGACACCAATGGCCGCCGCATGCGCACTCTACTGGCAGGCGAGGTCGGCGCCGGCATTTGGCGCGCCGAGGTGGACCTGTCGGGGTTGGCTCCGGGCGTGTACCTGATGCGCGCGCGCCAAGGAAATGAGCGCGCGATCCAACGGATCGTGCTGCTGCGCTAGTCCGGATTATTCACGAAGTGTAGCCAACAAGTAGACTCCCGCATGTAAAAAGGCGTTGTCGATGCGCTTCGAGTGGTAGTCCACCACGCTCTGGGGGGATTCCCAATCGGTGAGCCGCTGTTATCACTTGCGCCTCATCCCCGGGACTTGCTTCACTTGTGTTCTCCGGTGTGGGCTGGGGCCCCGCGCAAGCCGACGCGTCCATCCGGTGCGAGGTTGAAGCTGAATGTCGTGTTCAGCTCCAGCCCGCAGGGGCGGCATACCTGTTCGTGGAGATGGCCGATTGCTACTGGGTGGACAACAGCGATCCCGACGGCGACCTGAAGTTGAAGATCACTGCGCTCGGCGCGGCGTGGGACGGCCGCGACGACGCCGGACGGTTGCTGCCGCGCGGCAGCTACTTCGTGCGCGTCGAAGATGCGGCAGGGGCGCGGACGCTGAAGGTGACGCGGGTGGAGTAGAGGGTCGCAGCGCCGACGCGGCATGGACCGCCGCGCGGACTGGACCCGAGTGCGTTGACGACCAACCCGAGGGATGTCCGGTCCCGCTGTGGGGTATGCTGAAACTCATGTCACCCTTGGAACCGATATCCCAGCCCATCACCCGCGGTCGGCTCAAGGAACTCGCGGAAGCCGGATTCGGCGAGATGATCAAGGCCGTCGTCGACTATCGCCGCCGAGTCATGGTCGTGGGCGGAGAGTTGCACGCCGACCAAGAGCAACGGCTTCTGGATGATGGATCCACGCAGGCGGATCTCTGGGGAGTCAACCTGGCATGAGCGCCCATCACGCCGATCTGGCGGCCGGCCGTTGGCACTCGATGTCGTTGGTGGAACAACTCGGCAATGCCGGCAGCGAGGTTTCCCGTGCCCTGCGAGCGCGCGCGGGTTGCAATGAAGCGCGGAAGCGAGCGGCAGTGGTCCATCTTGAACATTGAATAGTAGACCACCCCTGTCGGGGCTCTGCCGCCTCCGCACCCCGCATCGACATCCGCACGACCCCCGGAGAACGAGATGCCCAAGTTCCCAAGCGCAATCGCCGTCACACGGTGCCTGCTCACGGCCGTCCTGCTTCTCCCGCGCGCTGCCGCGGCATCTTGGCCGTCGAGCCCGCTATTGAATGTCCCGATGTGCGCCGCGGCCGGCGACCAGATGTTCGCTAAGGTCATCGCCGACGGCACCGGCGGCGCCATCGTCACCTGGTTCGACTACCGTGGTGGCACGACGGCCGACATCTACGCGCAGCGGATCTCGGCGGGGGGCGCGTTACAGTGGCCCGCCGACGGCGTACCGGTCTGCGCCGCGACCGGCGACCAGACCTACCCGAGTATCGCTCCGGACGGTGTCGGGGGCGCGTACATCACCTGGAACGACCTCCGCAGCGGGCTCAAGATCTACGGTCAGCACATTGCCTCCGATGGCACGCCGCAATGGGCCGTCGGTGGAATCCCGCTGTGCTCGAACCCCGGAGCACAGCAGAGCCCGTCGGTCATCGCCGACGGGGTCGGGGGCGCGCTGGTCGCATGGCTGGACTCGCGCAACGGCTGGTACACGGTCTGCGCGCAGCGGATCTCGGCGGCGGGTGCGTTCCAGTGGGTGGCCGACGGAGTTGTGCTATGCGACACGACGGGCTACAGGTACGGTCCTGACCTTGTCTCGGACGGCGCGGGCGGCGCGATTGTCGTGTGGTATGACCAGCGCGCGGGCAACGGCTACATATTCGACGATATCTACGCCCGGCGCGTCTCCGGCGCGGGGGTACCACAGTGGTCGCCCCAGGGCGTGCCGTTGTGCACGGCGACCGGCTCGCAGCAGTCACCCGTTCTGGTTTCCAATGGCTTGGGTGGTGCGATCGTCACGTGGTTCGACGGCCGCGTAGGCAGCTACGACATCTACGCGCAAACGATCTCCGGCGCCGGCGTCACGCAGTGGACCTCCGACGGCGTCGCGCTGTGCACGGCCGCCGGCGAACAGGCGTATCCGTCGATCGTGGCCACCGGAGTCGGCGGTGCGATCGTGACCTGGCGCGACTACCGCAGTGGCAGCGAGTACGACATCTACGCACAGCGGATCTCGCAGGCCGGCGCGCCGCAATGGACCGCCGATGGTGTAGTGGTGTGCGCTGCCACGGGCGACCAGTACGACCCGGCGATCGTGCCCGACGCCAGCGGCGGCGCCATCGTCGCTTGGCCCGACATGCGGCCGGGAACGCTGGACATCTACGCCCAGCGCCTCTCCAGCGCAGGCGCCCCGCTGTGGGCCGTGAATGGCGTAGGCTTGTGCACTGCCGCCAACATGCAGAACGTGACCGCCATGGTTGCCGACGGCAGCGGCGGCGCGATCGTCACTTGGCAGGACAAGAGGGGCGGTGCCAACCTCGACATCTACGCGCAGCGCGTGCAAGGCAGCGGGCTGCTCGGTGGCGATGTGACCAGTGTGCCGGCGCCTGCCTCCGCTGCGTTCGGCCTCGCGCCCGCGTATCCAAACCCTGCGTTTGGCGGGGCGCTCAATGTGCGATTCACGCTGTCCGGTGGCGGG
>JANLOU010000404.1:0-1514 GCA_031366735.1 Candidatus Eiseniibacteriota bacterium | reverse complement strand
ATCCAGGCGGCGAAGACGGCAAGCAAGTTCCCGGACATCTTCGCCCTCGTGGCCAAGGGCCGACTGCACCTCTCGGCCGTGTGCATGCTGGCGCCCAAGCTCACACCCGAGAACGCTCCGGGACTGCTCGAGGCGGCCACGCATCAGTCCAAGACGAGCATCGCGAGCTTGTTGGCGGAACGCTTCCCCAAGCCGGATGTGCCGACGAGCATCCGCCCGGTCGATGCGGGTTCATATGATCCGGATCATATGGCGACCGATGCGCCACTCTTTGGCATCGGCGCCCCCGTGCCACCGGCCCGGGTAGCCCCGCTCTCGGCCGAGAGCTACGAGCTGCGCTGCACGCTCGGCAAGCAACTGCACGAGAAGCTGTGTTATGTGCAGGCGTTGCTCGGAAGTGCGGTCGCCAGCAACGACATCCCGGCGGTGCTGGAGCTCGCGCTCGATGCACTCGCGGAGGCGAAGGAGAAGCAGAAGTTCGCGGTCACTTCGCGTCCGCGCAAGCACGCGGGCAAGGCACAGGGCCGCCACATCCCCGCCCACATCCGGCGAGCAGTGCTCGAGAAAGAAGGCGGGCGCTGCACGTTCGTGAGTGGCAACGGTACGCTCTGCGGCAGCCAGCACGACCTTCACTTCGACCACATCGTGCCGTTCGCCTGTGACGGCCAGTCGACGGCCGATAACCTGCGGCTGCGCTGCCCCGCGCACAACCGGCTCGAGGCCGATCGGCAGTTCGGCAGGGGCTTCATGGATCGGAAGGTGGAGGAGGCGCGGCAGGCCGCCCCCAGGATGCACGAGGAATCAGCAACCGAGGCGCCGCCGGCGAACCCGGAAGCGACTCCATATGATCCGGATCATACGGCCATCCTCGAGCAGCGCGAGGCAATCATCCCCTACTTGCTCGCGCTGGACTTCAATCGTGAGGACGCCCGGCGCGCCGCGGCCTGGTGCGACCACATGCTCGGCCAGCCCCTCAACGCACTGGTGAAGTACGCACTGCAGCAGCAGATGAAGCTGAAGCGCGAGCGCTGCACAGTGCAGCCGCGGATGTCCGCGACGGCGACCTCAGTGGCTGGCAGATGAGTCTGGTGTACCCGGCCGCGTGCTCACGTCACCCTCACGTCGCGCCCCAGACCCATTCGCGCGCGCCGACAGCGCCGCCGATGCGACGAGCACCACGTAGGAGACAATCGCGAAGAACACGCCCACGCTTCCCGGGACGGGCGGCGACGAGTGATGCTGAATCTGTGAGAGCACCACGGTCCCGAGCAATCCGATGCGCCACGATCGTCGAGCGTAAGCCAGCCCCGCAGTGCAGATGCCGGCGCTCGCGGCGGCAAGGTAGAACCACGGATCCGGGACGCCGAAGTAGGTGTCCGAGACCAGCACGCTACAGCTGACCCCGATCCCAAGCACCGCCGCCCACTCGCCTGTCGATTTCGGATATGAGAACACGGCCAACTCCTCTCCCTACAGGCTCCGCCGCTCACTCCCCTGCCACCCGAGCTTCGCCT
>JANLOU010000301.1:0-8126 GCA_031366735.1 Candidatus Eiseniibacteriota bacterium | reverse complement strand
CTCTCGCCGCGCAGGGCCGCACCCGCTTCGGTGATCGCCTGCCCGAACTGTTCGCGCGTCGTCGTCGGTGATCCGCCGGTCCGGCGCCAATGCTGGATGGGCCACGCCCAGCCGGGCCACTGCCCCGGGCGGGCGGCGACGATGGGTTCGAACCAACGGTACAGTTCGGCGGTGCGCGCGATGATATCCGCGTCCGCCCGCGACTTGGGCGGGGGGATGGGGTCGGAGAAGCGCACGATGCGCTGTCCGATGGCATCCCAGTAGCACGCGGCCAACACGATCGGGACCTTCGCGGTCGCAGCCAGCAGCGCCGGCCCGGTGCGCATGTACAGGTCCTGCCCGAGGAAGTGGAAGTCGCTGCGGTGTTGGTCGCGACTCGCCGCGAACTGGCCGTCCATGTAGAGCGCCAGGAACTTGCCCGCGCGCAGTCCACGCACGGCGCGCAGCGCATCACGCGATGAACTTGCGGTCAGTGCTTCGAAGCTGGCGCCCTGATGCTGGGCGGCTTCGAGCCAACTGCGCTCGACCCCGGCGCGAACCTCCTCGGCAGCATAGGCCATGACCGAACAGCCCAACTCCGCGAGTGCCACGGGGACATACGGAAAAGGCCCGAGGTGCATGGAACAGACGAGCGCGCCGCGGCCTTCGGCGCGTAGATTGCGGATGACCGAGGCATGCACGATCCGCTCGGGTCGTTCGCCCGCGGCGATGGCTTTGGTGTCGCGTCCGAACCACAACCGGGCCACCGCGTTCTCCCGGGCGATCGCGCGTCTCCACGAGGGCGAAGCACGGGGGAACGACATCGCGAGCATGGTGGGCAGCACCCGCGAGATCAGCGGCGAGGCGCCGCCCCGCAGGCGCGCGAGCAGTTCGATCTTGAGCCGCGCCTGTTGCAGGCGCACCAACCGGCCCAGTGCGGGGAAGCGGGTAATGCGGTCGTCGTCAGCTTGCTCGAGCAGGTCGCTCAGGAACCAAGCGCCATCGCTCCCGGGATGCGGCAACAGATTGAGGACGACGAGCAGCACGGTGGCGGCCAGCATCGGCAACGGGAGCGGGCCGCCACGGGCGAGCGCGAGCGCTGCGAGCGCACCCACCATGACCCATTGCGCGTGTACGCCCGCAAGATCCACGCTCAAGCGCGCACCTCGCGGTAGCGCGCGCACCTCGGGCAGTTCAGTGCTCAGGCGCAGTCCACGCCCCGAAGTGAGTGTGATCGCCCCGGGCACGCCACCGCCGCGGGCGAAGGCGATCGCGTGCATCCACTCATGCGCCCAGAGCGAAAGCGCTGCGACCGGCAGTGCGAGCGCCCAGCCGAGCGGGCTGCGCCAATCGGTGGGCTGCGCTCGGGCCAGCGCCGCGCCCAGCGCGAGCGTTGCGCCACCGGCCGCGCCGAGCATCACCGCGGGGTGGGCGAGCAGACGGAGTCGTCGAGCCGCGGCGGCGACCTGTGCGCCGGGATGCAGCGTGTGCACGCGTTGCCGCCGTGCCATCGGCCGCCCGGTGGCGGCGTCGAATGTGGCGATGCCATGGGTCACGAGCGTGCGGTCGAGGAGTTCCCGCGCTTGTGCGGGGGTGACGGCGCTACCCAGGCGCGCAGCGAGCCGCTCCGCGATTCCCTCGACCGTCAGCCGACCGTCCAGTTGCGAGACGAGCCATGCGGTCTCGGGCGAGAGTCGCAGACGGCGCTGGCCAGCGACCACCGCCTCGAGCCCCTCGGGTCGATCGAGCAACTCGGTGCGGTCGGACAGGCGTGGGATATGCCGCTCGGTGCGATCCATGCGCGCAGGATACGAGAGCGTCGGCCCGCCCGGAAATGCGGGACCGCCGACAGGTTACCCCGTCGGCGGCCCGATGCTGCGGGCAAGCGGTGGGGTCCGCAGGGACCGCCGCTCACTGGATTGTTCGTGGGATCAGGACTTGATGTTCAGGCTGCAGCCGTAATAGGGATCACCGTAGCCGTAGCCACCAAAACCATTCTGCAGACGCGATTCAAGCTCTTCGACCTGGAAGGCGTGGAAGAGTTCGATGTTGGCGTTCGTGTCGGTCATGGTCGTCGCGCTCAACCGAGGAAGGTGCTGCAGCCATAGTACGAATCACCATAGCCGCCGTAGCCGTTCTGCAGACGCGCTTCCAGCTCCTCGACTTCGAAGGCATGGAACAACTCAACATGCTCGTTCGGACGGTCCATCGTCAGGTCCTCCTGTTGGGGTGAGGATTGAGGATCATGGGGTCCTTCCCAGAACCCCCGGTCATACTGACAGGGAAGAAAACCCGAACCGGCCGTATAAGCAAATGATTTCTTCCCGGGCCGGGGTGGTGTTGGCTTGGGCATCGGCCTATCGCGCCTGAAACTGCAGCAACTTACGCCGCATTTCGAGTGCATCCCACTTGTGGGGTTGTCGGCCGAGGGCGGAGTCGGTGTACGCCAGCGCGGCGGGCAGGCTGTCCAGATTCGACGCGATCATCGCGCGGCCGACCCAGACATCGGCATTCGCCGGATCCCGGGTCTGGGTGAGCACGAACCATTCGCGCGCCTCGTTCCATCGTCCAAGGCGCAAGTCCGCGAGCGCCACTTGATAGAAGTAGCGCGGGTTGGGAGCGCCTTCGATCGCCAGGCGCCAATGCGCGATCGCCGTTTCCGCCTGACCCGTGCGCAACGCCTGCATTCCCATGAAGTCCTGGACGCGGGCCCAGGCTTCGTTGCTCCACGCCGAACGGACGCGCAGTTGGTCCTCGATCCGCGCCATCTGCGCGCGGGGATCCGTGTGCAGCGTCCAGAGCGCCGCGCTCGTTCCCGCGGCGAGCGCAAGTGCCAGCGCCAACGAGCGTGCGCTCGCCCGGGCGCCGACGCCCGCGCGCTGCCACGCGAGCCCCAGCGCGGCCGAGCTGGCCAGCGCCACGAGCGATGCGGCAGGAACGAACATGTCCCAGTCCCGTGCAGCGCCCTGTGAGCCGCGCACTGCGACCAGCAGCGTGAGGGGCACCGCGAGCGCGACCTGCATGGCGAGACGCGCCAGCGCCGGCCAACGGGGTTCATCCCGCTGGGCGCGGCGGGTGCCCAGGCTCCAGGCCGCCACAGCTCCCGCGACCCAGAGCGGCGCGAGCAACCACACCAGTTGCAGGGCGTCCCAGACTTGTCGGGGTGCCCAACCCGAAAGGTGCCGCGCACGATCGATCGTGGTCAGGCTCGTGATGGCATGCGGCACCGCGTAGCAGGCGGCCAGCCCGAGTCCGACCAACGCCATGAGCGCATCGCGTCGCGGCACTCCACCGCGGCGGATGAGCACTCCCAGCACGATGAGCACAGCGGGGAGCATGAGCAGTCCCGTCCGATGCGAGAGCAGTGCCACTGCCATGCCCAGCGTCAGCAGCCATGGCCGGGCGCCCTGCATCGCTCGCACCCCGCCCGTGGCGGTCAGCACCAAGCCCAGCGTCAGCGGCCCGAACTTGTCGTAGCCCGCGAAGTGCAGCGGCACGCCTGAGAGCAGGAGCACGAGCGTCGCCGCGCCCAATGGCGCACCGTTCAATGCGAGCGCGCGCAACAGCGCCAGTCCCGCGGCGGCCCACAGCCCACCCACGAGCGCGCCCACGGCCTGCAGCGCATCGGCATCGCTGATCGGCAGCGCGTCGCGCAACACTCGCGCCAGCTGCAGGTTGATTGCGCGATCGAGCAGCGATGCCTGCGGGAAGACTGTACTCGTGTCCCCGCGTACGGTGATGGCGGCAAGCCGCAGGCCTGAATCGCCCACGAAATGCAGCGTGTCGCGCGGCACGAGCAACAGGACGAAGCAGGTCAACGCCAGCAGCGTGCAGGGCAGAGGGCCGGGTGCCGCGAGGGCATCGCCGAGGACACCGACGCTTGCTCGCACGCTGTTCGCCACAGCGGGCACGAATGCCAGCGCCAACACCACTATTGCCAGCAGGCCGACCACGCCCGGCGTGTGCCGCAGCGTATCCAGCCCCCACGCTCCCGCGACATGCGAGAACGAGACCGCGAGCCATGCCAAAGCGCTCACGAGCAGCGCGGCACTCACCGTATCGCGCGGCAAGGGTGGGGTGTGACGCAGCGGACGCCGGGTCATTCGCCGTACAGCTTGGAGCCCGCCGGTGCCGTCATGCCATGCTCGGTCTTGTCGAGCTTCGTCTCGGGGCCGAACGCGAGCGCACTCGGCGCGGTCCAGCTGCGCTCGAAGACCCCGCGGGCCTGTTGGGCCAGACCCACATGGTGCATGACCACTCCCAGATTGCGTGAGTCCAGGAAATAGCTGGGCTCCCAGTTGCTGGTGCCCACCCAGAGCCATTCGCGATCGGTCACCAGGAACTTGCAATGCTCCACTCGAGCGAACGGAATGTACCCCTCGCTCCACTGCTCGAGCCGCGAGATGCGCACTTGGACGCCATGGCGCGCCAGATCGCGCAGCGCGTCTTCATTCCGGCTGCCCACGGCCCAGTCCGACACGATCAACTGCACCCGCACTCCGCGCCCAGCGGCCGCGAGCAATGCATGATGGAGCGTGCTGTCGGCTTTGCCTCGTCCGCCGACGCCGTACTGCAGCACCTGAGCGACGATCTCGCGCCGCGCGCGGTGGATGCGTTCGAGCAGCAGGTCGCGATCCCACGGCAGGCCCGGATCCATGCTCATGGGGCTGGCCCCCACCCAGACATCCGCGGCTCCACCGGGCATGGGCACGCGGCGCGGCCAGCGCGGTGGGTTCGCCGCCGCGCGCGGGGCTGGCTGCGTGGTGTCGCACGAAGCCCAGTCGCGGTCGAACACGCGCGCAACCGCGGCCGCGAGCACGGGGTCCCGCATGCGTATGCCCAACTCGTGGATGTGCGACAGCGAGCGCCAATCCAGATTCTGGCTGCCGATGAACGCATCGGCCCGATCGACCACCATGAACTTGGCATGCTGGACGCCGCCGGCCTGACGCTTGACATCGATGCGGCGCAGCGTGACTCCGGGCAGACTGGCGAGGGAATCGGCGGTGCGCGGATAAGTGGCGTACATGCCGGCGTCGAGCAAGAGGCGCACCTTCACGCCGCGACCAACCGCCCGCCCCAGCGCGTCGAGCACGGGCTGCAGGGCTTGGCCCGGACGGTGCGAAAGATAGAAGTGCTCGAGGTCGACCGTTCGCTTCGCGCCGTCGATCATCTCGACCCAACTGGCCTGTGCGGTGGGCAGGGTGGGGTCGCCGAGGGAGGTTTCAAGCGGGCGCGTCTCGCAAAGTTGCAGCGCCGGGGCCACCGATGCGAGCGCCGCTGCGAGCGGAGCGCCCGAGCAGGCGAGAACAAGTGCGAAGCAGAACCAGCGTGGTCGCATGCGAAGGCTCCTCGGAAGGGGCGGGGGTTGGTCGAGCAGTCTACACCACGGTATCCCACGCCCTGATGGCGTTCGAACGGGATCCGGACCCAGCGCTGCTGCCTTGACGCAGCCGCCCGGTGCGCCGCAAGTTCGCCCACCCGCATGGCGTGTCGCGATCCGGGGGGATCCCTCATCCCAGCGCCGAGCACATGGAGTGACCGCTATGCTGACCCCGATCGACGCGCTCTTGGTACTGCTCATCGCGCTGGGCCTGCCGCTGCGCGCATTCTTCTCGATGCGTCGCCTCAAGCGCGCCGAACCGCAGGCACTCGTGCGCGTACGGCCGCGGTTGTATGGGTTCGCCATGCTCACCCAGTGGTCCCTGGCGCTGGCCGTGGTGACGCTGTGGCTGGTGCAGCAGCGGTCGTGGGCGAGCTTGGGGCTGGAGCTGCGTCTGGGCGGCGGCCTGCTCGGCGTGCTCGCCGGGCTCTTCACCATCAGTCTCATGGTCTGGCGTCAGCGCGCTTCGATCGAACGCGAGCCCGAACTCCAAGCGCGCGTCCGCACTCGACTTGCCGGGGTCGAGAAACTGCTGCCGACGAACGATCGCGAATCCGGGTTGTTCCGCGCCCTGTCGGTCACGGCGGGCGTGTGCGAAGAACTGTTGTTCCGCGGCTTCCTGTTCTGGGTGTTCACGCACTTCCTGCCGTTCTGGGGCGCTGCGGCGCTCCAAGCGGTGTTGTTCGGCATCGGCCATGCCTATCAGGGTCCCAAGGGCATCCTCGCGACCACGCTCGCGGGGGCGTTCCTGACCGGAGTGCTGATCGTGGGTGGTTCGTTGTATCCCGCGATGCTCGTGCATGCGTTGATGGACCTGAACGCGGGCGACATGGGGCGGCGCGCGTTCGCGGCGCAAGGGAATGATTCCGCGTGACGCTCCGCGAACGCACTGCCGACAGCTTGGCGCTCCCGGTGCCGCGCGCATTGTTGCGTCTGGCGCTGCCCATCCTGGCCTCGCAGGCCTTGCGTCTGGCGTACCAGTGGGTGGATGCGCTGTGGGTGCGTGGGCTGGGTGTGGAGTCGACCGCTGCGATCACCACTTCGGTGTTCGTCCTGTGGTGGGTGTATGCGCTCAATGATGTCTTCTGCGTGGGCGCAAGCGCGTTCGTGAGCCAGTTGGTCGGCGCCGGGGATCGGGCTCGAGCGGGCGTCACCACGGCGAAACTCGTGCAGGCATCGGCGTTACTGGGTCTTATGGTTTCGTTGGCGGCGCCATGGGTGGCACGGCCCATCTTCCAGTTGCTCGATCCCACGGGTCAGGTCGTGGACGAGGGCGCGGCGTACCTTCGCATCGTCCTGCTCGCTGCACCGCTGACCATGGTGGCAACCGCGTTCGAGACGGCGATGCGCGCCGCGGGTGACACGCGCACACCGCTCTTGCTCGATCTGGGCGCGGTGGTGGTCAACGCGGTGCTCGCCCCGATGCTCATTTATGGCTGGGGTCCCTTCCCGCAGCTCGGCATCGCCGGTGCGGCCTGGGCCACCGCGCTCGCCCACGCCACGCTGGTCGTGAACTTCGCGATTATCGCGCGCCGTGGGCATCCCGCGCTGCCCTTTGCGCGCCGCGCACCCGGACCGCCGGTTCGACTCGCGGCGTTGGCGCGCGTGGGAATGCCCGCGGCGCTCATCGGAATGTTGTTCTCGGTCGTCTACATTGTTTTCGCGCGCGCGGCTTCGCCACTGGGCGCCGCGGCCGTCGCGGTGGTCGGGATCGTCAATCGCGTTGAAGCGCTGCACTTCATCCTCGCGATCGCACTCGGGCTCGCGGCCTCACCGCTGGTGGGACAGGCGTTGGGAGCCGGCCAACCTGCTCGCGCTGCGCAGGTCCTGCGCGTGGCGCAGCGTTGGATGCTGGGGCTCTCGCTTGTGCTCACGATCTTCTACTTGTCCGCGCCGCAGTTGTTCCTGGTGATGTTCTCGCAGGACCCCGAAGTCTTCCGGTTGGGGATTCCGTACTTGCGCATCCTCGCGCTCGCCACGGCCGCCGCCGGGCTCGAGATCGTCACGGCCGAAGCGCTGGTGGGATCGGGGCACACGCGGGTGATCGCCGCGATCTTCACCGTGATCTCGCTTGCCCGGATCCCACTTGCATTCATGGTGCCGCACTGGTGGAACTCGGGGCTGGTGGGGTTGGCATGGCTCATCTCGGCGACCTGTTTCCTGCGCGCGAGCCTCATCCTCGGCTGGGCCGCACGCGGACACTGGCGCACGGGTCTGGGGCAGGAGTTGCACGGCGACGCTGTGCTACGCTGACCTGCCACCATCGGTTCCTCGGTCATCGGGGAGGTCCCCATGCACCATAAGTACTGCATCGTCGGCGGCGGTCTGGCGGCAGCTTCCGCCATCGAAGGCATCCGTCAGCACGACAAGAGCGGCAAGATCCTCATGCTCACGCGTGAGAATCATCCGCCGTACCAGCGGCCGCCGCTCACCAAGGACCTGTGGTTCGGGACGGTCGAGTTGGCCCGGCTGCCGGTGCACCCCGAGGGCTTCTACGTCGAGAACGGCGTGGAGTTATTGCTGCGGCACGACATCGAGGAGATCGATGTCGAGGAGCAGGTCCTGTGGGACGGACGCGGCGATGCGTTCCACTATGACGAGCTGCTGCTGGCCACCGGTTGTCGTCCTCGCCGCTTGCACGCGCAGGGCGCCGACCTTCCGAGCGTGCGTTACTTCCGCGATCTCGAGGACTACCTCGATCTGGAGAGCCGCATGGATCGCTTTCAGCATGTCACCATCGTCGGCGGCGGGTTCACCGCGGTCG